>JBKPJS010000571.1:0-1321 GCA_046730815.1 Acidobacteriota bacterium | reverse complement strand
GGGCATCATCGCCGGCATCATTTTGTACGAAGGCATGATGTTCGTGCGCGTGTTCTTGCTTCGCAGTCGCAATCCGTCGTCGACGTCGCTGATCGACACGCGTATAACGGAAGCACAAGCCAAAGGACAGCAACCGAGACGTGAGCAGGTTTGGGCGCCGCTCGAAAAAATCTCACCCAATCTCCAGCGTGCGGTGCTGGCCGGTGAAGACACGAACTTTTTGACTCATCGCGGCTTTGATTACGAAGCGATCCAGAAAGCGTTTGAACAAGCGCAAAGAGAAGCAGCTCGGGCAGCAAAAGCGGAAGGCGAGAATGACGATTGGCTTCCGAGTCTTCCGGAGTTCAGGCGCGGTGGTTCAACGATTAGCCAGCAACTGGCAAAGAATCTTTATCTCTCATCGCAGCGATCGCTGTTGAGAAAGGCTCAGGAAGCGGCTTTGACAGTGATGCTCGAGCGCACGTTAACAAAACGGCGCATCCTGGAGATCTATTTAAACGTGATCGAATGGGGTGATGGAATTTACGGTGCAGAGGCTGCATCGCAGCGTTACTTTCACAAGCCGGCATCAGCGCTAACGGCGAACGAAGCTGCTTTTTTATCTGCGATGATTCCCAACCCACGCACAGTCTTCAATCCGCAAATCAACCCACGCCGCGTCGCCCGTCGCCAGCGCATCATCCTGCGCGGCATGCCCTACGTACGGCTGCCGTAAACGCTGCAAGCTCACAACCGGATGCGATGGATTTCTCCAGGGCGCGTCGCCGGAAGCTTATCGAGAACCTCCGGAATGAGCGGTCTAAGATCAGCGTATGTGATACCAGATCCGAGGAGAAGCAAGACTGCAATTGGAAGAGAAGCAATGTTCTGCTGGAAAGGGAGATTGCGATCCACGGTAATTAACACGTCGTACTCAGCGGCTGCTGCGCGCAACAGTTCTCCGTTTTCTAACCCTCTGAAGCCAGCCTCAACAACTGTTGAGACTTCGTGTCCCACTAAGTCTTTTTTGAGGTCGTGTACAACGCATTCATCAAGCAGCAATTTCATGATTTGCGAGGAGAGATTCTTTCGACAACTCGAGGACTCCCAGTGCCTGTTCATGTGTCACGCTGGGAAATTGTCGTAAGAACTCGGGAAGCGTTTCACCTTTCTCTAAATACTCAAATAGAAAGCTAATCGGTACTCGGGTGCCTGCAAACACAGGGAGGCCACTCATTTTTTTGGGATTGACCTCGACCAGATCCTTGATATCCATGAGCTTTCCACCTCAACTGAGCCGTATCGCGACTCCAAATATAGCAGAACGGTGACAAGAGTAAAC
>JBKPJS010000570.1:0-14555 GCA_046730815.1 Acidobacteriota bacterium | reverse complement strand
GAACTGTCATTTACTGGGGTGTTGGCTTCGACGGATGCGTTCAGCACTATTCCTGTCGGGCCACCAAGTCTTCGATCTGTTACGGTCCATATTCAAAGGCTGTGCCGCCGTGTAGATGATTCGGACAACGCGCCGTAACTTACTGATAAAAAACGAGTTAGACAATGCCTCGCAGGCGAGGTTCGACCCTATTCGCCGCACTACCAAATGATTACCTTGTACACAGTGAGCCCTTATAATCGCACCTCTTTCCCGAGGAGTAGTATTTTCCCAACAAAGTACACCACGTGGTCTGTAATAACGATGTATACGCTAGATTCAGTGGATATAAGCTATCCATGAGGATCGGCTTCGCCCTCAAAGCACACACTCGCGGCAGAAGAGCTAGTCATGAATAAACCCAATCAAATAATGGGACAGGAAACCCACGGGTTGGCACTAAGCGAGAGCGAACTGCTCGAAGCCAGTTGCGTTATTGCCCGTGAAAACCTAGAGATTGGAGACTATGATGCTGGCTTGACCGCGCTCCAGCCTTGGTGGGTTATGGGGCATTGGCCCCGCCATTCTTGCTTAACCCACGACGCGGCTGCGGAATTGCTACTCACAGCGGGCATGTTGAGTTCCTCCATAGCAAGTACAAAAAAGCTGGAAGGCGGGCAAAAACCTGCTGAGGCATTGCTGAGCGGCGCGATAGCACTATTTGAACAAATGGGCCAAAAGATACGCGCCTCCGAAGGTAGAATAGAGTTGGCCTGTTGCTATTTTTTGCAAGGTCTGTTCGACTTGGCCCGAGTTAGCTTGGAATCCTCAATCGATGCAATTCCCGAGGAAAATAAGGAGTTAAGGTGCGTCGCGTTAATCCGTCTCGCCCTAGTGGAACACCATGCAGGTCGACTTCACGATGCTCTCGGATTACTTAACCAAGTGTTACCTCTGGTTCAGTCTGAACGACCGTGCATCAAAGGCCGCTTTTACCTTGAGTTTGCTACAATCCTAAAGGATCTCGGAGTTGCTGAAGGGCATACTAGATATTCTGATCGGTCACTTGGTTACTATCAGCAGGCGCTTCTTGAATTTGAGGGAGTGGGGAATCGGCGGCACATCGCCACCGCAGAAAACAATCTCGGTTATCTTCTACTCACGCTCAGAAGATTTGAAGAAGCTGAGCAACATTTACAACGTGCTCGCAGTCTCTTTGAAATGTTTGGCGATCAAGTTAGAAGAGCACAAGTTGATGAGACGATTGCCCAACTCTGTATCGGTTGTGAAGAGTACGAATTGGCGGATCATGCAATAAGACTGGCAGTGAACACTCTAGAGGGTACCGGAGAAGATGCGTTCCTCGCGGAAGCTCTCACAACTCAAGGCCTTATTCTGTCTCGCTTGGGGCGTCGGCAGGAGGCCAAACCCATTATTGAACGTGCCAGACGCGTCGCAGAACGCTGCGGTGACCGCGAAGGCGCGGGGCGGGCGTTGCTCATCCTCATCGAGGAGATGTGTGAGCAGCTTGCTGATGATGAGCGCCGCGAAATTGGCGCTCAGGCTAACCAGTTGCTCGCCAACTCCCAGCAACCTGCCACGCGTGAACGCTTGCGCAAATGTCTTGAGAAGATCGCCGAGGCCCACACCCTCCACGAAGCACAACGCGAGCAGGAGATTCACGCCCAAAAGATGGCCGCCCTCGGCGAGCTTTCATTCGGCGTCGCACACAACGTCAATAACACGTTAACAGGAATCCTCGGGCGGGCGCAGTTGATCCTCCGCAACAGCAACGACCCAGCCAAAATTGAGGCCGGCCTGGAACTGATCATCAAGAGCGCTGAGGACGGCGCCCACATCATTCGCCGTATTCAGGACTTCGCACGCCAGCGCCCGAGTCGCGAGTTTGAGGTCATTTCGATAGCCGAACTCCTCAAGGACGCATGCGAAATGACCCGGCCTCGCTGGGAAGCTCGTTCCGAATTCGCTCCGATTCGCTTCGCGCTACATGCCGATTGCCAGGCTCACGTCAAAGGCGATCCCGTCGAACTACGCGAAGTACTGGTCAACATGATCTACAACGCCATCGACGCCATGCCGTCCGGAGGCGAAGTGCGGGTGTCCACCCAGGAAAACCGAGAACGTGTCGTCGTCCTCATTACAGATACCGGCACCGGCATGGGACCCGAGGTAAAGCAACGACTTTTCGATCCATTCTTCACGACTAAAGGCAAGGCCGGGACAGGAATGGGCCTGGCTGTCAGTTTCGGTATTATCCGCCGGCACGAAGGCTCAATCGAGGTTGATAGCGAGCCAGGCCGGGGCACCACCTTCAAGATTTCACTGCCGAAAGTAGTCCCAGAGTTGCCGGAAGCCAACAACACAGACCCCCAAAACATCAGTGTTTCACCCGCAGAAGATAAGGTCCGGGTGCTTGTCGTTGACGACGAAACCCACGTGCGCGAAGTCTTGATCGAAGCATTGGAAGCCGATGGCTGCGAAGTAGTCTCAGCTCAAAGCGGCGAGATTGCCCTGGCGCTCTACGAGCAATACGAAGGTAAGTTTGACGCTGTCTTCACTGACATCGGCATGCCCGACATGAACGGCTGGGAGCTGGTAACGGAAATTAGACAGCGCTCTAAAACAATGCCAATCGCGATCATCAGCGGCTGGGCCGACGCGATCAGCGTTCAGACGAGAAATGCGGTGAAGGCTGACTGGGTGGTCGCAAAGCCATTCGACATCAATAAGATTTCAAGCATCGCGCAGGAGATCGCGCAACGCAAAACGGGGAACTTAGTCGGGGTTTAAGCGCTCACGCTCAGGTCGTGACGTTCGAGTTTGAGGTAGAGACCGCGGCGAGTCAATCCGAGTTCGCGCGCAGCGCGTGAGATGTTTCCGTTGTGACGGCGCAAGGCGTCGGAGATCATTCGGCGTTCAACTTCCGCAAGCGCATCGGCAAGCGTGCCCCCGGCATTCTGCAAATTCGAGGATGGCAGCGACGCAATAGACACTGCTGCCGCTGCTGAAGGCGTCGTTGGAGATGAGGTGCGTTTCAGTTCGGGCGAAAGATGTTCTGGAGTGATTATCGTTCCATCCTCAGCACGAGCCACTGTCCGCTGAATTTCATTACAAAGTTGCCGAACATTCCCGGGCCAGTCACTCACCATTAATAAGTCGACTGCCTGTGGCGTGATCTGTATGTCCTTGCGACCAAACTTCGCCGAATAGTGGTTGACGTAATAGTTTACGATTGTCGGGATCTCAGATCGGCGTTCACGTAAAGGCGGCACCCGCAAGCGAATGACGTTCAGCCGGTAATAAAGGTCCTCTCGAAAACGACCCTGCGCAACCATGTCCTCGAGATCCGTGTTGGTTGCGGCAATGATGCGTACATCAACCTTGCTCGGTCGTTGCTCGCCGAGCGGTTGAATCTCACCTTCCTGGAGGAACCGCAGGAGCTTGGGTTGAACGTCGAGTGGTAAATCCCCGATTTCATCCAGGAACAATGTCCCACCAGCTGCGGTTCGAATTACACCATGCGAATCATTGACGGCCCCCGTGAAAGCCCCACGCCGGTAACCGAAAAGGTAACCCTCTGACAGTTCCTTAGGCACCGCCGTGCAGTTGAAGGGCACGAAAACTTTCGCGCGGCGTGACGATATCGCATGGATCGCACGTGCCACCAACTCTTTCCCGGTACCAGACTCGCCCGTCACCAATACAGTCACGTCCGACGAGCGGATCTTATGCACCTCTTCGACCAACTGTGTCATCGCCGGACTCGAGTGGATAAAACCAGGCATCAGACTGGTGCCGGTCAATTCATCCGCATTTTCATGAGTACCACTCTTCTGAGCACCCGCTCGCAACGCGCAAACATCCATTCCCAATTCGACGACCCGCAGCAACGGTTCCAGGGCCACTCCCTTTGGTAGCGTCGAGCGGTTGCGTGGCGCGAGGTACATCTTCGCCGCCGGAGCATTTGACGACTTCAGTAAAATCACTTCAGCATCGTGCTTCCGGCGATAGCGATTACGAGCAACATCATCGTCGACGGTGTCCAGCTCGACCGCGAGCTTCACGCTCTCGGCGGGCGTGCAGCCCATCGCGATCACAACCCTTGGTTCGTTACGCTCACCACGCTCGGTAATCAACACCTGCTGGGCGCCGGTTTCCTGACGCATGACCGCCGCAAGTTCGCGCAGCAAAAGTTCACGTGACGCCACGGCCTCGGCCAGACGCAACGTCAAAAGCTGCGTCAACGCAGACTGCTCCTGAATGCGTTCGGGAGTTGTGCGAGCGAGATCTCTCAGCTCTTCCTCAGCACGCGACAAATCGAGTCGTGCGCCTAATTCTCGAAACGTATTCAAGGCACGGCTAAGATGTTCACCCGCGCGATCCGGCAGGATGGTCGCATAAGCGCGGCCCAACTCGAGATGTGCGCGAGCACCGCGATATCGATCGCCGAGCATGTCGAAGATCGAAACACTACTACCGAAATGCTGCGCCGCTGCTGCCGCGTCGTCGCGCGCCATATTCAGCATGCCGTTAAGCCGGTGCGCTTCGCCGGTGAAGCTTAAGTCAGTGGCCGAGTCAGTTGTCTGGTCACTAACGCACTGAAGTTCGTTGCTGCATTCCTCCAATTCATCCGTCAACAGATAGGCTTCCGCAGCAATCAAGCGCGACTCGCAGATTGCCTGGCGGTCTCCAATGGTTTCTGCCAGCGCGAGTGCTTCCCTGGCCTTCGCTAATGCTTTTGCTGGATCGGCGATGGCCAGGTAACAACGGCCGAGCGTTCTCAGCGCCTGACCGGCGTACCACTTATTTCCGTTTTCAGTGGCTAAGGCAACGGCCCTGCTCAGATAATCCTTGGCCTGGTCCAGATCGCCGCGAAGCATGTGGAGCTCGCCCAATGAATCGAGGATCATTGGTACCTTAGCGCCGCGCTCATCCACTTCCGTCGCTAGTGCTAAGGCACGCTCGAGTGCCTCTTGGGCCCGGTCCCATTGCCCGATCAAAATAAGGTTGATTCCCAGATTGTTGTAGCCGTCCGCAGCATTCGCCTTATGGTCGGTTCGTTCGTAGTAGGTGATCGCTTTCTTGAGGTGATCGATGCCTTCCTGCGGCCGTTTCAGAAACCAGCAACATCCCGCCATATTTGCATAGGTCCTTCCCAGAACGTATGCGGCTGGTCTATCGCCAATCAGCTTGAGCGCCTGTCCGAAGTTCTCCAGTGCCGATTCATAATGACCTTCCTGAAGATCCGCCACGCCGATGCCAAAATATGATTCGGCAAGTCCTCGCCAGTCACCATTCTGACGGAAGCTCTCCAAGGCCCGCTGAGCATAATCGCGTGCAATCGGGTATTCGTTGATGGTTCGATAAATGCGAGATAACGCTGCGTAAATATGACCTAAATTCACTGCACCGCTTTCGGCATAATCACGCAACGTCGACTTGAGCATCGCGATCGCTTTGGGATGATCGCCGTTGTAGTTGTACCCAAGTCCGATCTGTACACGAAGAAAACTGACGGTCCGGTCATCCAGCTTTGCACGCGACTCAGGGTCCTCATACATCGCGACCGCAGCAAGTGAATCGCGATAATGGGCCTGTTGCTCGAGCGCCGTGGACAGCGCACACCGGGCCAACGCGAGGATGACAGGATTGTACCGAGCATTAGAGATTAGTAATGTGAGCCGGTCTTTAGCTTCGGTGGAGAGACCCTGGTCGAGCAACGAACGTACTTCATCCAAATCGCGCGTTAACGACTCGGTAGTAGGCTTCGCCCGCGAACGAATTCTCACTCGAGCATCAGCGAGATCGACCACACCTCGCTCTACAGGGGGTTTTTGCTGGTCACGGCCGGGGGGCTCGTGACCCACACGTTTATCCATTTAAGTACCTATAAAAGATCAATCGAGCGGACTTTTCATGATGCTTTGTATGGGAGGGACCGCCTCAAAACTATTTCCGACTACAGTTTTGCCGCGCAAACGTGTTATGCGTGCTGAATTTAACACACATGAGTCAAATATCGTACAGGTTCTTGCGCACAAAAAAGAGAATTTTTGAACCGCGCCCAAAGGGCAGGCCTAGTCATGGCGCTTCGCCCCACTAAATTAAGTTCTCAAAACACATAAGTTAGGCCGCAATTTAAACGTTTGTGCGCCTTGACACCCCCAAGGTCGGTCGCTATCATTTCCGTTTCCGTTCGCAGCGCGGAACTTCGCCTAGTGTTATATGTTTGAGTCGCTCTCGGACAAATTAAAACGCACGCTAAAGAATTTGCGGGGCGAGGGCGTGCTGACGAAGGAGCACGTCGATGCTGCGCTGCGGGAAATCCGTCTGGCGCTTTTAGAGGCCGACGTCAACTATAAAGTCGCAAAAGACTTTATTGCTTCTGTTCAGCAGAAGGCCGAAGGCCAGCAGGTTTGGCAGGAACTCAAGCCGTCCGAGCAAGTCGTCAAAATAGTATTTGACGAGCTGGTTGAGTTGCTCGGAGGCCAATCGTCGCGGCTCGTCTTTACGAAACAGCTACCAAACACGGTGATGGTGGTTGGCCTGCAAGGTTCAGGCAAAACCACGTCCACGGGAAAAATCGCGCGTTGGTTGTCTGCAAATCAGGATCGCAAGCCATTACTGCTGTCAGTAGACGTTTACCGGCCGGCCGCACGCGAACAGTTGAAAGTTATCGCGAAAGCGACTGGCCAACAGATCTTTGAAGACCCCCAAACGAACGATCCGCTAACGCTCGTGCGCGAAGCTCAGAAGCACGCGCAGCAAACAGGGTTCGATACGCTGTTGATCGACACCGCCGGCCGGCTGCACATCGACGATGAGTTGATGGAAGAGCTTGTCAGCATCAAGAGGGAAACGCATCCGGTTGAAATACTCTTCGTTGCCGATGCGATGACTGGCCAGGACGCCGTTCGCTCCGCGGAAGAATTTCACCGGCGTGTGGGAATCACGGGAGTGATCCTGACAAAGATGGATGGTGACGCTCGTGGTGGCGCTGCACTTTCGATCAAACAGGTCACCGGGCAGCCCGTGAAGTTTGTCGGCGTTGGCGAACGTTATGACGCTCTCGAGCCTTTTTATCCTGACCGCGTGGCCCAGCGAATTCTGGGAATGGGCGACGTCTTATCGCTCATCGAAGAAGTACAGGCGAAAGTCGATCAGGACGAAGCCGAAGAGCAGCTCAAGAAGCTACAAAAGAACGAATTCACACTCGACGACTTTCGTTCACAGTTGCGCCAGGTCAAAAAGCTCGGCTCTTTCTCAAAGATAATGAAGCTGTTGCCTGACCAACTTCTCGGCGGTATGGGAATGCCGCAGTTGGATGATGAGCAATCGAAGTTGATGGAGCAGGAGCTGAAGCGCACCGAAGCTATCATCGATTCGATGACGTGGGAGGAGCGCAACGATCACCGGATTCTAAACGCTAACCGTCGTCGTCGCATTGCTCGCGGATCGGGAACGTCAGTAGCCGGTGTTAATCAGCTCATTAAGCAGTACGTAGAGATGCGTCAGATGATGCGCCAGCTTTCCAGTTCCGGGCTGTTTGGCGGGGGCGGGCGGAAAAGCAAGATGTTGAGAAAGATGACAGGTATGCCGGATATGGCTGGTTTTGCCGGCGATGCCGGGGAGATGCCTTCGTTACCGGCTGCGCCGTCGCGGAAGAAGTTAAAGAAGAAACGAAAGAAGAAAAGAAGGTAATACACAGATTAAGGAGAAACGAATTGCTAGCCATTAAGTTAATGCGTACTGGGGCGAAGAAGAGTCCGTCGTACCGTGTCGTCGTAAAAGAGAAGCAGTCAAAACGGGACGGAGCTTATTTGGAGAACCTGGGCACATACAATCCCACGCGAAATCCAGCGGAGATCAAACTCAACTTGAGCAGGGTCAACTACTGGATCGAGAAGGGTGCGCAACCCACTGATACTGTTAACCGGCTAATCAAGGCCAGCACCAGGGCTGAACAGGCTGCGACCACCGAAGCCCAGTCGTAATAGTCATGCGAGACGCTATTGAGATGATCGTCAAGTCATTGGTTGACGATAGCGAAAACGTGGACATTCGCGAGATCGAGCAGCGCAATGGGGCCACTCTCATCGAAGTGCGTGTCGCGCCGAACGACGTAGGAAAGATTATCGGCAAACAGGGAAAAACGATACGCGCCTTGCGATCTCTGGCGCGCATTGCAGGAGTGAAGAACAACCGCCGTTATCTCCTGGAAATCGTCGAGTGACCCAGATGGAGGAATTGGGCTCGAGTGAATTGGTGATTATCGCTCGGGCGGTGAAAGCACGCGGGCTTAAAGGTGAGATCGTCGCGGAGCTTTTGACAGATTTTCCGGAGCGGTTTGAAAACATTGAAGAACTAGTGCTTGTTTCACCAGCGGGCGAACGAACCGTTGGACGGCTCGAAAGTTACTGGTTCCAAAATGATCGAGTGGTTTTGAAACTGGCTGATTGCGACAACGTCGAAGCAGCCAAAGAATTGGTGGGGTTTGAATTCGCTGTTCCGGAATCCGAGCGCGTCACACTTCCTTCCGGCCATTATTACGATTGGGAGTTGGAAGGATGCACGGTGAAAGTTGGCAGTGAAAGCATCGGCAAGGTCCAGTCAGTGATTAAAACGGGCGCAACCGAGATCCTGGCGATTGCTGACGAGAACGGCACGGAACGATTTGTACCTTTGGTCGATTCTATCGTTGTCGAGATCGACGCTGCAGCGAAAACAATCGTCGTCGATCCACCCGAAGGACTTTTAGATCTTTGATTACTAAAAAGGGATGCTGCGTTTCGATATCATTACAATCTTTCCTGAGTTCTTTCGCGAGGCAATAGATTGTGGGATTTTGAGACGGGCGCGTAATGCTGGACTGGTCGAAGTAAAGGCCCACGATCTGCGACAGTGGACCACCGACAAGCACCACATCGTAGACGATCGGCCATTCGGTGGAGGCGACGGAATGATTCTCAAGCCCGAGCCGATCTTCGCCGGTGTTGAAGCACTAACGGGAGCTTCGCGAAGAGAAGATTTTCCAGCGGCCACGCGAGTGATTTTGTTATCGGCACAAGGGCAGGTCCTTTCGCAGGCTTTGGCCCAGGATATTTCACAAAATGCATCCCACGTCGTTCTTCTTTGTGGACGTTACGAAGGAGTGGACGAAAGAGTCGCCGAGGCGCTGGTCACTGACGAGATCTCGATCGGCGACTATGTATTGTCTGGTGGTGAACCAGCGGCGCTGGTAGTGATCGACGCCGTTGTTCGGTTGTTGCCCGGTGCCTTGGGCAGCGAGACTTCCGCGGTATTTGAATCGTTCTCGGAAGGTTTGCTGGACCATCCGCAGTACACGCGGCCGCCGGATTTCAGGGGAATGAAAGTGCCGGAAGTGTTGTTGAGTGGGAATCATGCTGAGATAGAACGTTGGCGTAAGAACGCTGCGATGGAGAAAACACGGCGTAAGCGGCCTGACCTGCTGAAATCGAATAATTAAGGAGCATCGAGAAATGAATCGATTGGATAATATTGAAGAGACCCAGCTGCGGAATAATATTCCACAGTTTCAGCCAGGCGATACAGTCCGTGTTCACGTGCGGATTAAGGAATCCGAAACCAAAGAGAGATTGCAGGCCTTTGAAGGTGTCGTGATCGCTCGCAAACATGGCGGCGCGCGCGAAACCATCACCGTGAGGAAGACGAGTTTTGGCGTTGGCGTAGAAAGAATTTTTCCATTGCACGCGACCATTATCGACCATATCGACCTGGTAAAAAGAGGTCGCGTCAGGAGAGCCAAACTTTACTATCTACGTGGACTTCGCGGTAAGGCGGCACGCATCCGTGAGCGCGATACGCGCGGCCACCAGGGCGATGATGCCCAAGCCTCGGCAGCCAAGAAATAGACGGGATTAGAATTGTCAGGATTGAATTCTCATCTTGAAAATCCTGTAAATCCTGTCCCGTTACGCATCGCAATCGATGCTCATGCTGTCGGTACAAAGCTCGGGGGTAACGAAAGCTACGCGATAAATCTCATCGAGGCGCTGGCCCAAATTGACAGCGTCAATAACTACACTATCTACGTCACCACCCGCGAGGCACGCGATCGCTTCCATCAGCGTTGGCCCAATTTTAAAGTGCGCTCAACTCTTCCGCACACACCCCTAATCAGAATTCCGCTCACGCTCAGCGCCGAACTCCGGAAACACCCCGTCGATGTTTTGCACGTTCAGTTTACGGCACCGCCTTTTTGCCCCTGTCCAGTGGTCGTCAGTATTCACGATCTATCATTCGAACACTTGCCGCAGACCTTCAATCGTCGCAGTCGAACGCAACTGCGGTTAACGGTGCGGCATTCCGCCCGGCGAGCAACACGAATTCTTTCGCTCTCCGAACACACACGCCGCGATATCATTGAAACGTACGGCATCGAAGAAGAACGAATTAAGGCCATCCCTCTCGCGGCGCCCAAACATTTCGCGCCCGTCGAAGACAACAGGGAACTTCAACGCGTGCGACATAATTACGGAATAGACGGCGACTACATTTTATCTGTAAGTTCTATTCAGCCTCGCAAAAACTTGGCTCGACTCATTAAAGCTTATGCTTCGTTGCGAGGCGACTATTCAGCGGATAAGCTGCCTAAACTTGTGCTTGCTGGAAAATGTGCGTGGCTCTATGACGAAACGTTGCGCGCACTCGAAGAATCCGGCGTAAAAAAGGCGGTTGTTTTGACCGGATATGTACCTGAGGCAGATTTGCCCGCACTGTATACTGGGGCGCTTTGCTTTGTTTATCCGTCTTACTTCGAAGGCTTCGGCTTACCACCGCTGGAGGCGATGAAGTGTGGCGCTCCGGTGATTGTTGGCAACAGGACCAGCTTGCCCGAAGTTGTTGGTGACGCAGCGTTGGCCGTCGATCCTTTTGACATAGACGCCATCGCGACAGCAATCAAACTACTGATGAACGATTCAGAACTTCGTGAGGAGTTGAGTGTGAAAGGCCAGCAAAGGGCCGCGGCTTTTGACTGGCAAGAAACTGCACGCCGAACGCTGATGGTTTACGAAGAGGCGGCTCGGCTCACTCTCTAGCAATATGCGCATCGCTATTCTCGGAACGCGAGGTATTCCAGCCAGCTACGGCGGATTCGAAACCTTCGCAGAACATCTGGCAACACGACTTGTGGCGCGTGGCCACCAGGTCACCGTGTATTGCCGGGCCCACTACGTTTCACCGAGACAATTGGAATATCACGGCGTCAGGCTCAAAGTTCTACCAACGATCAGACACAAGTACTTCGATACAGTCATCCATACTTTTTTATCAGCTATCCACGCCGTTTCGCGACGCTACGACGCCGCTTTGATCTGTAACTGCGCCAACGCCCCTTTCAGTCCCATCCTGCGGCTTACCGGAACACCGGTGGCGATCAACGTGGATGGACTCGAACACAAACGAAAGAAATGGGGCTGGCTAGGCCGTCGCTATTACCGGTTAACTGAACATCTGTCGACGTTATTACCTAATGAGATGGTCACTGACGCGCAAGTGATTCAGGACTACTACCTCGCCCGCCACAACACTCCGTCAACGATGATTGCCTACGGCAGTGAGATTGAACGCCGTCCGGATCGTGCGGCAGTTCGTAAGTGGCGAGTCGAGCCGAACAGATACGTGCTCTATGTATCGCGGCTCGAACCTGAAAACAACGCTCACCTGGTGATCGAAGCTTTCAAAAAGGTGAGAACTGCTTACCGGCTGCTGATCGTCGGCGATGCGCCGTACGCAGAACATTACATCAACACTTTGAAAGCCCAGGCTCGCGGCGACAAGCGGATCATCTTCACGGGATTCGTGTTTGGCCAGGATTATCGAGCACTCCAGCAGAACGCCTATTGCTACATTCACGCCACCGAGGTAGGTGGCACACATCCAGCGCTGCTCGAGGCGATGGGTTATGGAAACTGTGTGCTCACACTCGCGACGCCGGAAAACCTCGAAGTCGTCGGTGACGCCGGCGTTCCATACATCGACGAATTCGACCTGGCGGAGAAGTTACAAAGAGTTTTGCGCGATGGATCATTGGTGCAGGCTTTCAGAAACCGTGCGCAGCAACGCATCCGTAGTCACTACGATTGGGACACCGTAGTGGACCAGTATGAACAGCTCTTTGCTCGCATGATTGGCCAGGCGCTTAAGAGTGATCCGCCAGAAGCAGCCGCCAAAGCCGAGACCGCCGAAGCACTACAGAAACAAGCCACATAAGAGAGAGGCGCCTCGCCAACTCAAAGAACTGGCGAGGCGAAGCGTTACGGGTAGGTTCGGGCAAATCGGGTGGCTGTGCAAAGCATGAGAATCGTCAGGGGACCTCACGATTCATTCCGGCGGCGCGTTAGCGGGTAAAGATAAGATAAGAACTGTATAACGAAAGCCAAACGCACCATCCCAACACTGCACCCGCAGTACTAACAAACAACTCCAAAAACCCTTGCTATTTGTTATGTGTGAAATTATACGATTGAACTGTGACCTGTCAAGCACAATTTTCACTGTTTTGAAAAATTCTTGTGACAATTGCGGGGCGGACTGCTTTGCGCCAAAGTCAGGGCGGCGCACTTTGAACCGGCCAGTACCGTAGCGCGGTAGCGCCGGGTCAGTTTCACGCGCAGCATATTCGTATGATATTGAGGCCATCACGATGCGACCCGACGCTACCGCGTTACGGTACTGACCATGTCCAAGAATGATTTCTCTTTTGAAACAAAGCCGAGCGTGACTTATTCGCCCGAGCGGGTTTGTTGAAGACGATATGCCTGGCGGCGCACCGCCTCGGAGACGTTTCGGTTTTGCGTCAGAGTTTGGAGGTCCTTGGTGCGAATTCTTGGCAAAATGTTAAGTACGGTCGGTATCGGGCTTCGTGGGTTTCGCGCGATGTTGTGAATGATCGGGTACGAACGAGCCCAGCTCCGGTTCAAAGCAATTAATCGCAGCACTTCATCTGAGACAGTCCTCATGGCTGCGATATTCTCGACTTCCTGTTCTGTGATCCGCGGGTTGTTGACTACGGCCGAGCAGACCACCTTGTTCGAATCGCGGATCAGAATGCTGCGCGCTTCGCGGTCGCCCTTCATCGCGAGTTTCATCCTGTCTCGTGTATTCATGAACATGATGCGGCGAATCAACGAAACTCTCTCAGTGCTAACGTTTCCTGTTTCCAGACGTTCACTCTCGATGACGCGCTGGACATTAGCAGAGACTTCGGCGGCACTTTCAGAAATCAGTTCCTCGTAACGTTCGGCGGGAAGCCAGGCATCGTCGAGGTCGGCGTCCGAAACCTCGATGTGCTGCGCTATCAGCCATGCATCTTCTACGCTCAGGGCCCCGGCTACGGTGGTCAGCTCTGCCGTCTCGAAGAACTCCGCGGCCGCCGTCTGACCGCGTGCTCTGGGTTCATCTGCGATCTGGCGTGCGCCACGCTCTTTCTCAAAAAACTCCTTACGTGTTTCGCGGGCCCGCCTTTCAGCTTCGCCACCGCACGCCGGATTATTGAGAATTGCATCGATGATCTCGGGACAACGAACCAATCGCTGCTGGTTGATGGTAATGAGCTCTAAAAGGGAACTGTGCGGAGTCGTGGCAGCTAACTTTGCGAGTGCCTGATCGGGAGTTCGCGTGTTGAGGATAGTTGCTTCGTAAACTTCTTGTTTGCCATCTCTATGTGTGGCCAGGTAGGCCAAAACATTTGGCGCGGTGTCTGACGCTGTGGCTGCGATTAAAAGATCTTCCGGGCTTTCGGCTTTGAGCGTCTCGCTTGCTGCCGCAGCAATTTGCGGATCGTCGCTGCCGGTGAGAGCAACTAGAACTTCCAACAGATCATTCTGTTGCAGTGGCAACATTCCACGCGCCGCTGCAAGGCGAGCAGGTTGTGGAGCGCTGCCACTGATGATGGCTTGAACGACTGGGTTTGTGGATGTGATCTCGGAGCTCAAGGATGGGATTTTATAGGTCCTATTGGTCCTATAGGACCTATTCTCTCAAGCCGCAATTCCGTGGCACTTCTTATACTTCTTACCCGACCCGCAGGGGCAAGGCTCGTTGCGTCCGACTTTCGGCTGATCTCTCACCACAGTTTTTATCTTGCCGTTTTCTTCTCCGGCGGGAGCCGCGCCCTGATTTGGTCCCGTAAATCTCAACGCGGCAGGCCGCCGCGCCATCCGTCTCTGCTGCAAGCTCTCGGGCGCCTGTTCAGAAACGGCTTGCAAGTTGAACAACGTACGGATCGTCGCAGTGTCGATTCGATCGAGCATCTCCTGGAACAGATCGAAACTCTGCTTCTTGTATTCGACGAGCGGATCCTTCTGTCCATAACCGACCAACCCGATTCCCTGTTTGAGGTGATCGAGCGATAGCAGGTGGTCCTTCCACTGCGCGTCGATAATATTGAGCATGATGGCGCCCTCATACGTGCGCATCACTTCCGGACCAAGCTGCTCTTCCTTCGCTTCGTACTTGGCCTTGAGGCGCTCCCAAACCTGTCTCTTATACACATCTGACGCTGCCGACGA
>JBKPJS010000569.1:0-6918 GCA_046730815.1 Acidobacteriota bacterium | reverse complement strand
GGGGAAGACGTCATCGACAACATGCAAAGGTTCGAGAGCAGCGAAGATGATTCAAGTGAAGAAAAGATTGAAGCGTTGACGGAGATGATTTGTCGCGCTGGTGATGAGCCAGCGGCTAAATCGGCCGCGTTGCTGGTCCTGATGGCGACGCTTGAAAATGCCACACACCCGAAAGTACTCGCGAACACGGCGAAACACCTTGCCTTTACTCGCTGCGGTGAGTTCAACCTGTATGGCATGGTCGACGCGCAGATTGCAATGCTTGAGAGCGAGTTGTTAGCTGTGACGCCAAGTTTGTAACCAAAGCCGCCTCACGCAAAGAGCGCAAAGAAACCCAGTAGAGATCTTTGTGTCTTTGTGCCTTTGCGTGAGCATCAACCTCCGATTCTCTGTGATAGCTCTGTCACTAACGTTCCCTGTAAGCTATTTAGAACAACTCCTTGACAGATGCAGTCGTTCAGTCAATTATTTCACGCATGAGTCTTACATCTATTCAAGAGGAAATTGCTCGCCTCAGTTCTACGGAGCGCGCGACTTTAATTGATATTCTTTGGGAAAGTCTCGACGAAGAGCGCGTCAGGGAGATTGAGGCAAAATGGGCTGCCGAATCAGAGGAACGGATTGACGCGGTTGATCGAGGCGAATTGCAGACGATAGACGGACCTTCCGCGCTGCGAGATCTTCGCTCATCTCTGAGGAAATGACGCAATACCGGTTTACGTCCTCCGCGCTTACCGAACTGACGCGAGCGACGCTTTACTATGAGCAACGTGAAAATGGCCTGGGTGCTGCATTTGTAAGCGAAATTGAGGCCACAGTTAACCGAATTCTTCAGTATCCAACTGCTTGGCACCAACTGTCCCCACGAACAAGACGCTGTCGAACTCATCGCTTTCCGTTTGGTCTAATCTACCAAATTCGTACTGATGAGATTCTCATAACTTCAGTGATGGACTTACGTCGCGATCCAGCGAGCTGGAAGGACCTGTTGTAAGAGTTTCGCTTTGAACCTCCACTCACGTTTACAATTGCCATTAGCCAATTAGTTCCACTGGCTTCTCTTGAAATTAGAGATGCTCTTTTCAAGAACTGATAAGGATCTCACCCCGCTTCAGATTACATAGAGGAACTTGTCGCCAGCCCGGGTGGGTTGCTGTCAAGAGGACTCCCTGGAGGGCGACGCCACCCGCTACGGAGCACTGTCTCGAACAAACAGGAACGCGCAGTTTTCGCCAGGATCTTGGATGATTATGCATGTGTCCAGGTTCCCGAATACGGCAAAATCTTATTCTGGCGCAGGAGTGTTACGCGTACCTGGATTTTGGCAGGAACCACCTCGCCGTGGTCCACATTTGGAAAAGCGCAACGAGAGCGTATCGTCAGCATACCTACGATTACATGTCGGGCATCGCTTCATCGTAGTTCTCCATTCGGCAGAGTTGTCCGCCGGTGTCACTGATGCTTCCCGATGGTAAACCGGAATTGGCCGACAAGGACAGACTTGTTCAATGTACTCGCAGATGCTTTGCACAAAAATGCGAGTCGAGTTGAGCGAATTATATCCCCGCACTCGCAGTAAAACACGAGAACGCTGAACAGCCCTTACTGAGATTCTCCAAGCTTTTTGAAATAGGCTTCCAGGGCCTTCGAGGCTTTCTCGTCGGTAAAAACGGAGCCGTCGGCAAACTCTACTCTAACTACCATTAACACCACTACTCCACCCATCGGACGGTCCGTAACCTTGAATTTGGTGCGCAGCTCATCATTGAGTGGAATAATCTCGACCTCTTCCTCTCCGCCAACGGAAGCAGCCTCACCCGTTAAGACCAGACGCTGCAACTCGGTTTTCGGACGGCTCTTCGACCACATGCCGCCGTACGAGGTATAGGCGGCGACCGTAAAATCGCGTATCGGTCTATTGCCGATATTCCGCAAGTTAAAGGTTTCAGCGGTCCCTGAGCGGTCTATGTAGAAAATCGATCTGACATTCTCAAATCTGAGTGGGCAGCCGGGCTGAGACGCAACAACTGGCAAAATCAGCTCTGACGGCATGATGAATGCCTGTGGCTTTTGCGAGTTCAGCGCATCTTGACCATAAACCGCGCAACTGAACGAAATCACCAACAGCAAAACAAGGAATCTCATTTCTTATTTCTCCCTGTCACGGACAAGCCACTTTCAAGCTCGAGGGAGTCAGGAAAGTTCCTGTTCTCCATAGTCACCCGCAATTTGAATCTCGATTTTATCAGCTGTTATGTCCTCACCTCGCCCCCGCCAGTGCAGCGTCAAAAGCATCTGACCCTGCTTGGCGGGATAATATAGTTGACTGACCGTTGGACTTGAGAGCTAAGGTTCCCCTGCGTCAAAGACTTATTGGGTGTATTCGGTAAGTCAATGACGAATGTGTTCCTTGCATTCCATCATCAGTATGAATGTCCGACCACCAGTCTTTGCCATCGCCGTCACCCGTCCAACATCGAAAGCATTCAGCGGCACTTCTGCGTCAGAGTACACCAACGATTTTTGAAGGTCGCGCTTCGGTGTCGTTGAGACAAAGAGTTGCATAGAAATTGAGTCTGCGCCCCGTTTGGATGCCATAGATTCGTCGGTGTACCACACGCTCGCGATGACGAATAGGTTGGTTTTGGGAAGCGGATAGATTCTTGTAGTCAACTCTTCTTCGGCGATCGTTGTATCGAAGATTCCCAGCCGACGCGGATCGAGTCTATCCCAACGGGATGGCTTCTTTCCGGTTACGTCAAGAGCAATAACTTCGCAGCGATCAGAGTTACCGCTTTGAGCACAAACGACGCCCACACACAACGTGCCGACTATGAACCCGGCCGCGAACAATTTGAAGCAGAATGATTTCACACGTACAACGTAAAGTTGACCTCGCTTGCCGATTTCAACAAACGTCATTGGGTTGAACCATCTGGTTTATTAAGTGCATGCCATTCCATAATAGATAATAAATGACTCCTTTCACTGTTTCCGTTGACCCTGGCCACAGTAGCAAGAACTACACTGAATCAGACGAGACTTAACAGAGATCGCCGAGATCTTAAATTGATCTTCGCAAATCCTGGTTTGAACTCGCGCTGTCCTGACTAGGATCTGAGAAGACCTAAAGAGATTACCCAGATTCTAGTCTGATCTCGGCAAATATTAGATTGAACTCGCGGAATCTTATATACGATCCGCCAGATCCTATATAGGTCCGCCCGGATTCAATGCGGATCCGGTGAGATTCAAATGGGAATTCACCAATGTCAAACAAGATTCTGCGAAGTTCAAGGTGGGATTTCCGAGATTCAATGTGCAATTTGTAAAGGTGCAAGCATTCCCGCCCCGATTCAAGACAAGATCGGACTAGAACGATCTCGATCATGTGCCAGTAAGCTAATTTCAAGGTCTTGACAAGCTTTCCACTCAAGCATAGGTTAGCGGCCGTTTTCTATATTCCTCGGATTCGAGGTTCTGCGAATGCTCAGGTCGTCTCTGCGTAATGTTCGGGCAAGCACGCTTGTCTTTCTTCTGTTGCTACTCGCGCTCTCGACCGCGTGTAAGACTGCCGCAACACCGGAGACAGGAGCCGCCGATGAGACTGTTCTAATACAGCAGGATGCGGAGTGGTCCAACGCGGTCGGTGCGAAGGATGTTGAGAAAACAATGTCCTACTATGCAGACGATGCCCTGATGATGCCACCGAATATTCCGACACTAACAGGCAAACAATCAATCCGAACACTTTGGAAGAGTTTGCTCGAAGCTCCAGGTTTCGCAGGTGGCTGGAAGGCAACAAAGGTCGACGTATCGGGAAATCTGTCGTATGTGACTGGGACCTATGAAATAACTGAGACTGATGATAACGGCAAGCCGATGACGGATAAAGGCACGTATCTGAAGGTTTGGAAAAAGCAGCCGGGCGGTAGTTGGAAGTGTGTGGCCGATATGTTTAGTTCGGATCGAAAAGACGAGTGAGTTATCCACAGATTACGCAGATGACCACAGATCAGGTTAATCACATGCAACGGTTGATTGCTGCGATCGGGCTTGCGTTGATGCTAGCCAGCTTTGGCGCTGCACAGGGTCGGAAGACGTTTACGGTTGGCACTGCGAGTGCGGCACCAGGACAAAAAGTAACCGGCGTGATCGAAGTTCCGCCTGGTAGCGACGGCTCGCTGAGCATTCCGGTTGCTGTAGTTCATGGGTCGAAGGCCGGGCCAGTGTTAGCGCTGGTGGCGGGCTCACACGGCACCGAATACGCCTCGATAATCGCGCTCGAAAAACTGATCGCGAAGCTCGATCCCGCGGACATTTCCGGCACGGTAATCATAGTTCCGCTCATTAACATTCCATCGTTCGAACAGAAGGTGCCGCATCTCAATCCCGTAGACAAGAAAAGCATGAATCGTTTCTATCCTGGGAAGATGGATGGCACACAAACTGAGCGTGCTTCTTATCTGATCACGAAACAAGTCGTCGAGCAGTGTGATCATTTAATCGATTTGCACGGTGGTGACACGGATGAGAGTTTGCGTCCGTATAGTTATTGGACCATGACCGGAAATGAAAAACAGGATCAGATCTCGCGCGAAATGGTGCTTGCCTTCGGTCTCGATCACATCATCATTTCGACTGACCGGCCGAAGGATCCGCAAGCCTCGCGTTATCTCGAGAACACTGCGACGACCCGTGGCAAACCTTCGATAACGGCCGAAGCGGGTCATGCCGGGACTGTCGAAAGCGACGATGTGAATGCGTTGATCGACGGCTGTCTGAACGTAATGCGCTATCTGAAGATGCTACCCGGACCAGCATCTGTGGTCCAACATCCGGTCTGGATCGAAAAGGTCGTTACTCTTGCAAGTGAACAGACGGGAATATTCTATCCGCTGGTCAAGCGCGGAACTTACGTCGAGCAGGGAATGAAGATTGGCTACGTTACTGATTACTTCGGCAACGTATCATTCGAAGCACGCGCACCGGTTGCCGGCATAGTCTTATATGTTTGCGCGGTCCCATCGATGACTAAAGGCGCAACCATCGCGAACATCGGCGTCGTAGCTCGACAAATTCCGACGACAAACGGGATGTGAGATGGTGTGGGAATGGTAGAGCAACGTCTTAGCCGGGTCGCCGTAATAGCAATTATTCTTGGAGCTCTGGGGGGCTTCGCGTTTTTAATAGTGGCGCTGGTAGTTTTCCTGCGCCATGGAGATTGGCCCGCCAGATATATTTCCGCCGGCGTCTCACTGTTAGCTGTAACATTCATCGCCATTCGGCGCCGTACTCAGCGGCGGCGCTGAGCCACAAGAAAGCACAAAAAGCACAAATCAGCAATGCCCTTTGTGGCTGATCATGAGACACTCGCAAAAGGGGAGGGTGCGCAATGATAACTGTCGCTAATCGGCTCTACGTCGCTAAGGAATATGGTGACGCTTTCGAACAAAAATTTCGTGAACGTGCGGGTCTAGTGGATCAAATGCCTGGCTTCATTTCCAACCAGGTGCTGCGTCCGGTCAATGAAGGCGATCCCTATGTCGTCTTTACTCTTTGGAACAGCCGTGACGACTTTCTCAATTGGGTACGCTCAGATGAGTTCGTGAAAGGACACGCACAGTCCGGAACGCTGCCGAAGGAGGCATTTTTTAAGTCAAACGTACTGGAAATGCATGAGGTGGTGCTGGATTCCAGTCGTCCTGATTTACCAGCGGAGCCACATGGTGGGCCATTTAAAATGCATTAGGTCCCCAGTTCATTCAAACGCGGATTGCAAACTAAAATTATTCAAGTCGCCGGCCTTGCATTTACCATCGCATACGCTGCGTTGATCGTCTGGATCTATGCCACTGAACCGCGCACCTTCAAAGAAGTGACAACCAGTGCTGAGGTCGCCGCAGGCACTTACGAGGTCAACCAGGAAAACTTCAATTCCGCTCTCAACCTCTTCCGGCGTGAGCAGTTTCGTGCGGCTCGCGACGAATGGCAACGCGCAGATCCGGCGCAGCGAGACGCCCGCACACAGTTCTACATAGCGTATTCGTTTTATCGCGAGGGTTGGGGCCGCGTTTATTTTGACCAGGAGTTGTTCAAGCAAGGCGTGGACGCAGTGAATCGCGCAATTGCACTGTCGTCAGCAAGCCCGCTGACGATTGACGATCCGGATTTGCAGATGCATACCGCGGCGGAGTTAAAAGCTGAACTTGAACAAGGATTGGAACGCAGTTGGAGTGACGTCAATCCGCTCAAAGTCCTGCGGACAAGGAAGTGAGACGTCTATTTTGCACTCTTCTCTGTGCACCCTCTGTGTCCTCTGTGTCTCCGTGGCGGATGTTTAACCACAGAGACACAGAGAACACAGAGGAAGCACAGAGAATTTCCTACACCAATAATGCCGCAGACTAATCGTTCCAGAAACCGCGCGCTGGTGGATTTTGTTGTACTACCACTTCTGTTTCTGACAGTGGCGCTTCTGGGCGGGCTGCGAATCGGCGCCGAGAGTCGAACGTTCATTTTCATCGCCCCACCTTTAGTCACGCTTTTGCTCGCCGTGCTATTGATGCTGCTCCTCGTTCGCGGTGGTCTACTCAGATTGCATCAATGGGTTGGCAGCGAGCTTCCGCCTCTCACAAATGTTTCGCACATCTGGATATTCATCACCATCTTCTTTGCTTCCGCCCAGGCCTTCAACTCTGTATTACCTGAGCGCGGTCTGCTCCACTGGCTGTTCTCGTTCTTTTTTCTTTGGACGCTCTGGAACAATCAGTTTTCGTCATTCGACGCGCGCAGGCTCTTGCGCAGCCTTACGGTTCTGTTCGGGACAGCTTTCGTCCTCAAGCATATGTTGCTGGCGAGTCTGTATAGTCCCGACGGTGGTTGGCTCAAGCGAGTAGCAGGAACGCTATTGCAAGG
>JBKPJS010000568.1:0-1855 GCA_046730815.1 Acidobacteriota bacterium | reverse complement strand
GTAGATCGGCTTCTCTTTTAACCAACGATTCGCCGGGCCCTGGGATGTCCGCCACTATGATCTTCCCTCCACGTTGCTCATATGTTGAACCAGGGAGTTACCCACACATACTTGATGGTCAAAGCCAGACGCAAAATCAATTTCACCGGCAACGCAAGCAACACGCTCACTGCGAAAAACTGAAACGTCAGGTATTGAAGCAGGCTCGTCCGCGCCAGGAGCTTCTGTTCGAATTCGTTCTTCGGAAATAAGTTCTTACTAAATGGACGGCGGAACCTGATCTTCTTGAAGTCGACCGTCATCAACCAGTGAAAGAAGAGCGCGCCAACCAAGTAGAAACCGCTCACGACAATGAGTCCGAAAATAAATTTCCACGGGTTCGTCGCCAGGAATCCCAGGTGAAGGGCCTTTCCAAAAGCGCTCGTCGCAATCATGTCGTGAAGGTCCACGTTCTTATCGAACACGACCGCGTTGTGATCCCACGTCTGTCCCGGCCAGAACCAAATCCAACCCGGACCGCGAATGAACGTCCCGATAAAGATCAAAACGATCCACATCAAAAAGCCGGCGCCAAACATCCACAGCGCAAAGCGGCGCTGTTTCAACGTGTAGTAACCATTGCCGAGCGGATTCGAGTCGACGTACGGAAAAACCATCAACCCGACCATGATTATCGACGGCATCACCACGCCCGCGATCCACGGGTCGAAGTAGACCAGCATCTCCTGCAAGCCGAGGAAGTACCACGGCGCCTTGGAAGGATTCATGGTGAGGTTCGGATTGGCCGGTTCTTCGAGAGGGGCGTTGAGCGTGATAGACCAAATAAAAAGAATCACCGTGACAATCAAGGTGGCAAGAAACTCAATGCGGACAAGGTAGGGCCAAACGTGTAGCTCTCGTGCCCAGCCCGGCCGCCAGGGTTCGATTTTGCGATGGTGTGTCTTCGCCAGTTTAGGATCAGCTTCAAGTGCTGTGACGAGTCGATCGTTGGCAATGGCCTGCTTGATGCCCATCCAGGTGAAGAAGGGCACGAGAAAAAGCATCGCCACGATTGGCACGTTGTCAGGCGCTGATGAAATGGTCCAGAGCTGATGCCAATCCTGGACGCGAATCGCCCAGAGCGCGACCAGCAACACGCCCACAACGAGGATGGTCCACTTGTTGATGAATCTTCGCATAGCTGTTTACAAGCCTGTACTACTACTTCTTCTTAGCTACAGCCTTCATCTCCGACTCGAGCATCACCGGCGCCGGACCAGAGATGCCGCCGTCTTTCCTGATGCGCCAGAAATGCACGGCCATAAATATTGACGCCACGAGCGGAATGCCGATGCAATGCCAAATGTACGAGCGCAACAACGCGTTCGAGTCAACGATCGATCCGCCCAGCAGCCCGAAACGCACGTCGTTATAAGCCGTCAACCCCAACTGCGGTCCAAACGGGCCCTCGTGACCCAGCATCGGCGTCGCGCGCGCCATGTTTGTGCCCACGGTAACCGCCCAGAAACCGAGTTGATCGTCAGGCAAGAGGTAACCGGTGAACGACAGCAAGAGCGTCAACACCAGCAGCACAACGCCTACGCACCAGTTGAACTCGCGCGGTCTCTTATACGACCCCGTCAAGACGACGCGAAACATGTGCAGCCAGGTCGTGATCACCATCAAGTGCGCCGCCCAGCGATGCATGTTGCGCAACAACTTTCCGAAGGGCACGTCGTGTTCGAGATAAAGAATGTCGCGAAACGCGTCGAGCTTCGTCGGGTGGTAATAAAACATCAGCAACACCCCGGTGAAAGTCAGCACGATGAAAAGGTAGAACGTGATCCCACCCATGCCCCACGTGAACGGGTAACGC
>JBKPJS010000567.1:0-5706 GCA_046730815.1 Acidobacteriota bacterium | reverse complement strand
CGATAGATGTAATAAGCCAACAACACCGAAGGCAGGAGCGACCCGAGATTCGCGATCGTTTTCAGGTAGGTTCCCGCTATTGTGCCTTCACCCACACCAGCCGCCAGCGCCGCGAAGATAATCACGCCGACGCCGATAAATGACGCGGCCAGTGTGCGCATGATTCTCTTTTCACCGCGGGTCCGGCTCTTCCTCGCTATCAGCAGCTCGGTCAACGCAATCAGGCCGAGCACATACGCAATCCAGAACGCAAACGGGATCACGAAGAACGACAGCTTCGTGAACATTGGCGCGTACTCGCCGGTCCAAAGCTTTGGCACCGCAATAAGAAGAAAGACGGTCGGCAAGTACGACAGGTATACGCGCAGCCGTTCACTTTTTGTCAATGGCCGGCCTTGCGCATTCGCCCAGAGATGAAGATGAACGTGAAGGAGAAATGAGTACGCAAACGTGATGCTGACAACAGCGACCGTGTCAGCTACTCGGAGAAGCGTGGTCCAGGTGTCGGCGCCGAGATCAAAGAGACCGTGAAGAGTGATCACCAGGTTACTGGTGTGCCAGCCACCCATCGTGAGCGCGAGCGCTGCCAGTATCCGCTCGATGCTGCTCAGATTGCTGCGGTGGGTAACAAGCTGGAACAGCATCCAAAGCGGCAGTAGCGCGCCGATGCTGTAACCGATGACCTGAAGTATTTCGAGCGGATCAAGTGGAGACATCGGAAATTGTTAGCCGCAGATTTCGCGGATAAACGCGGAGTTAAATCAGCGTTCGTCCGCGAAAATCTGCGGCTAGAAAATAACGGCCGGCAACCTAGTTCGCCGCAGTGTTCCGCAGCGGAGATGTGAAAGTTATCTCGACACGACGATTCTTTTTCTGACCCGCCACGGTAGTGTTCGGCGCCAGTGGGTTTGAGGCGCCCATCCCGTTGGCCTGAATCCTCATCGGATCGACGCCGGCTGACTGAAAACGATCTGACAACACGCGAGCTCGTTCCTGAGTCAATTGCTGTAACGTGACTTCGTTGCCTTTGTTGTCGGTGTAAGCTTCGATCAGGATTTGATACTCCGGATTACTTGCGAGCAGAGCTGCAAGCGGTTCGAGCTTCGCGGCAGACGCGGTAGACAACGTCGCCGCACGCGCGTTGCTCCAGATGGTTTCCGGCAATACGAGTCGAAATCCCGTCGCCGTCTCTTTGAGCGTTCCATACTTCGCGAGCGTTTCTTTCAGATTCGCCTCGGCAGTCCGCCTTTCGGCAGCACGCTTCTCGGCTTCCACGCGCGCATCCTCAGCCTGCTTCTCGCCTTCGATTCGGGCGAGCTTGAGCTTTGCTGCGTCGCCTTCTGAACGCAACACCTGGATCTCATCGCGAAGCTGCGCAATCTCCACTCGCTTTTCGCGTAGCTGGTCGTTTGCGGTTCCCAAATCTCGCTCTGCCAACTCGCGTGCGCGTTGCTCTTTTTCCAATGCAGCCCGAAGTTGGCCCACTTCGCGCTGTGAAGCTTCCGCACTCTGCTCTGCGCTTCGCACAGCCTCATCACGACGGCGAATTTCCTCGCGACTAAGGCGCGCTGCGTGCCGCGCGATTGCCACCTCTTCCGCATGTGCGCCCGACGAAGTTGCCCTTCGTGCTTCCATATCAACTTCTGCGATCGGTTGGTTCAGACGCCAGGCCTTCTCTGCGGCCTGTAAGTGGTCCTCCGCAGTTTGCAATTCGTCCGGCGCGTCCTGCGATGCTCCGGCATACTTCGCAAGGTTCACTGCCTGACGCGCGCCGAGCAAAGACACCGGAGTCTGGCGGTAATCGGCGTCGGGAACTTCTGGAACACGGACATTCCGAAAGTAGTCGCTGGAGTTTCCAATGTATCGAACGTCGGCAGTTTCTACCTGACTCCCGTTGGGCCGTTGCGGCGGAAGATTTTCCATCACGACCATGCGGCTTGGCACCTTCATCAGGAAATGCGGCTCGGCCGTGAGAATCATCGCAAAGGTTTGTAGCGGCGTGGTGACGTCGAGTTTTGAGTTCACGAAGGTACTGCCGCTGCGCTTGATCTCGCCGAGATTGTCGACGTGGCCGTCGGGCGAGATGGCCCAGAGAATGTAGGTTGTATAGATTCCGCCTAACTCAGACGCGCGCGGCAGATCGTCGATGCTCAACTCGACTCGCGTGCCGCGGCGGCCGGCGCGTCTCACCTTCGCTTCGCCCTTCAGACGTGGCAGCAAAGTCGTTCCGCGAAACTTGACCGTCACCGTCTCCTCCAGCGGATAGGTTATTGCCACGGTTTTACGTTCGACGTCCTGTTGGGCAAATGCGACAGACACAAACAATAAACAAGCACTGAGCGCAAAAACGAAGTGTCGACCAATGCGTCTGAAAGTCATGGTGAAACAACTCCTGGGTCTTAAATCTGGGATGACGGGTTAGACCTACAATGCTCTTGATGCCTCAAACAGGCGCATTGTTGCCGAACGAGGTGGGGAGGTCAAGGCAATTCAATCCACAGATTACGTCGATTATCTGTGAAATCTGTGGATCTTTGTCTTACGGTAGGCTGCTATCTGGACGATGAGGACGCAGATTCCCGAGAGCAGCAGCAGGTGAATCCAGCCACGGCGCGCAAACAGTTCGAGAATAATCCAGAGAAATATCAGGCCTGAGCCGATCCACCAGAGCATTGCTTTTGATTAAAAGTCTTCCAGCCACAAAGAAGCACAAAAGGCACAAAATAACTTCCGCTGAATTTTGTGCCTTTTGTGCTTCTTTGTGGCTATCAGGGAATTTCGTTCAGTTTGTAACCAACGCCACGCACCGTGAGCACGTAGCGCGGATTCTTCGGATCTGTCTCGAGCTTCTTACGCAAACGATTGATGTGTGGATCGATGTTGCGTTGATAGCCTTCGTAATCGGTGCTCCAGACTCGATCGAGCAAAGCGTTCCGAGACCAGGCGCGGCCTGGCTCAGACGCGAGCAGTTCGAGAATCTGAAACTCGAGCGGCGTAAGATCAACACGAAAGCCGTTTCGCATAACCTCGTGACGCCGCTTGTCGATTACCAGATCGCCGACTTCGATTCGCTCGCCATCAGCCTCTTGCGGAGCTGCTCCACCGCGACGAAGCAAGGCTTCGACGCGATACTCGAGTTCACGCGGGCTGAACGGCTTTGCCAGGTAGTCGTCGGCGCCGGCTTCGAACCCGGCGACTTTGTCTGACAGCGCATCGTGCGCAGTCAGAAAGAGCGCCGGAGTTTGAATGCCGCGATCGCGAACTCGTTTAAGCAACTCGATGCCCGACATACCCGGCATCGATACGTCAAAGATGAAGCAATCAAATCTTCCAGCAATCGCAGCCTCGAGTGCGGCCATGCCGCTTTCGCGCTCGTCAACCTGAAAGCCCAGCCGGCGAAAGTACTCGGCCAGAAGAAGTCTCATGTCGGTATCGTCATCTGCGATCAGAAGACGTTTACCTGCGTGTTTAGTATTTGGTGTCGCTTGTTGTGCCAAATGTCCTGATCCTGTCGGAGGGGATCTGATAACTCCTCAGAGTGCGGTCAAAATTATAACCCAATTTCCGCAGACCCCACCCGGGATTTGTTTGCGTGGGGTTCACGTGAACAAAGGAGATCGAGTAAATCACTCAGCTTGACGCAAATAAGTGGGGATAAGTATAGTTCTTCCTTTAGGCTTAGGGCCAGACTACCCTCCTTTATAGCAACTGATCAGAGATTTTCGCAACCAGAGATGCGTGATCTTCGCCGCCTGTTAAAATATCTGAGACCTCACTGGCCAATCTTCACACTGGCTACTCTGGCAATGCTTGTCGTGGGGCTGCTCGAGAGTGCCATCGGTGGTTTGATTGTTCCAATCTTCGATCAGGCCTTTGTTCAAGGCGTCGGCCAGCGTACCCCCACAATTTTCGGTCTGCAACGTTTAATCCCCCAGGCTCCGCTGGATGCCTGGAAGATGATCTCCATTCTGCTGATTGTCTTCACCCTGGCGAAAGGGATTGCGGAGTACCTATCGACTTATCTAATGGCGCGAATTGGCCAGTCGGCAGTGTTGAAGCTGCGGCAGGATCTTTATAGTCACCTGCTGGCACAGTCCGCGACGTTCTTCGAACGGCATCGCACTAACTACCTCGTTTCGAGACTCGTGTCGAGTGCCGCTGCGATTGAGACTGCTGTAACTAGCACGATTCGAGACATGCTGCGCGAGAGCTTCACGCTCATCGCGTTTCTGTCGGCATCTTTTTATTACAGTTGGCGACTGACGCTGGGTTCACTCGCGATCGCGCCGGTTATCGCGGTGCTTACCGCGAAGTTTGGCAAAGCGTTGCGCAACCTGGCGCGCGAGAGTTTTGAAGGTAGCAAACAACTGACTGACACGGCCCAGGAAGCGCTCGCCAACCAGGGGATCGTTAAAGCTTATCGCGCTGAGAAACGTGAGTCGGAGCGTTTCACTGACGTCGCAAAAAGAATCGTAAGGGCAAACTTGCGTAGCGCGAGTATCGCCGGCGCTTCACCGCCGACGATCGAAATGATCGGAATTCTGTTTGTGGTGCTGCTGCTGTTTTTCGGCCAGCGCGAGATCATCGCCGGTCACATGAACACGGCCCAGTTTGTGACGTTCCTGTTTTTTCTGTTTCGCAGTTACGATCCGATGCGTAAACTCTCACGCCTACAGAACAGCATGGAGCAAGCGCTCGCCGCTGCGCATCACGTGTGGGAAGTGATGGACGAGCATGCCGCCATCACAGAGAAGCCGGGGGCCGGAGAACTGCCGCCGCTCAAAAAAGAGATCGAGTTGCGGAATGTTTCCTTTGGTTATGCGAACGAAACGCGATCTGTTTTGCGTGACGTAAGTCTGACAATACCAGCAGGGACGATGGTCGCTTTAGTCGGCGAGTCCGGGGGTGGCAAGTCTACTTTGACTAAGTTGCTGCCGCGTTTTCACGATCCGAGCTCGGGCATAGTGTTGTGGGATGGCATTGACATACGAGACGTAACAATTTCCAGCTTGCGGCGCCAGATTGCCCTGGTCACTCAGGAGACTGTACTTTTCAACGATACGGTCCGGCACAACATCGCGTACGGCAAACCTGAGGCGAGCGATGCGGAGATCGAAGAGGCCGCGTTGATTGCTTTTGCCCACGATTTCATTCGCGAACTGCCCAATGGGTACGATACGATTGTCGGCGAGCGCGGTATCTTTCTTTCCGGGGGCCAACGTCAGCGGCTGGCTATCGCCCGTGCAATCCTGGTGAATGCGCCGGTCCTGATTCTGGATGAGGCTACCTCGGCGCTCGACGCTGAATCGGAACGCCTGGTCCAACGAGCAATCGGCAACCTGGTCCGGAATCGCACGACAATCGTCATTGCTCACCGTCTCTCGACCGTGCGTCGCGCTGACGCCATCGTCGTGATGGAAGCCGGGAAAATTATCGAGAGAGGCACGCACGCTGAATTGTTGGCCCAGGGTGGAAAGTATCAAAAGCTCTACGAGCTTCAATTCGCGGACGAGGAAGAGTTTCCACAGATTCCACATATGGCACAGATGTAATCTGTGTAATCTGTGATAAGCAAACCATGAAATCAATGACGGGATACGGCAAAGGGATGGTGGCGGGAGACGATTTCTCTGTCTCAGTCGATCTCAAGACCGTAAACAATCGCTTTCTCGATATACACCTGCGCGTGGGTTCTGAGTTGTCGTC
>JBKPJS010000566.1:0-2841 GCA_046730815.1 Acidobacteriota bacterium | reverse complement strand
CTTGTTACCTTTCCGTCGATGGACATCGTCTGGACGATCTGAAGCCGTATCTATTCGTCACTAAAGATTATGGCGCGACGTGGACTTCGATCGTCAACAATCTTCCGAAGTGGGGCACGGTCAACGTCATTCGCGAAGATCCAAAGAACAAAGACTTGCTCTACGCCGGCACAGAATATGGTCTTTACATTTCACAAAACGGCGGCGCTGAATGGAAACCGTTTATGTCGGGGATGCCGACGCTGCGTATCGACGACATCCTGGTCCATCCACGCGATAACGATCTGATCGTGGGGACGCACGGCCGTGGCATCTACATTCTCGACGACATTACGGCGCTACAACAGATGTCGCAGAAAGTGCACGATTCGGATGTGCACCTTTTTGAAGTGCGACCGGGAACGAACTGGCAAAACGATCCGCGCCTTGGTCGTTATTGGGGTGGCGCAAAGCTCTTCCGCGGCACTAATCCTGCGGCGGGCACGGCCATCAGTTATTACCTGAAGTCTCCTGCCCCGGGTGAAGTGAAACTGACGATCGCGGACTACACGGGTAAGGTGGTCCGTAACATCGTGGGAACCAACGAAGCTGGTCTAAACAGGGTGCAGTGGAATCTTCGCAGCGATCCGCCGCCACGCCCGCCAGGTGGTGCTGGTTTTGGAGGCGGTGGTGGTGGCGGAGGCGGCGGCGGTTTTGCGGCCATCTTCAACCTGGGACTGCCACTTGAAGCCGGCACCTACAATCTGAAACTAACGGTTGGCGGCAAAGACTACACAACCAAAGTCGTCATCGAACCCGATCCCGGCCTTCAACCATAGCTATCCACAGATTCCACAGATTGCGCAGATTAATCTGCGTAATCTGTGGATTACATCACTCTTGCAAGTACACACTTCAGGTAGTAAGTCTCGGGCATGCCGAGCAGCACCGGATGATCTGTTGCCTGCATTCGCTTTTCAATGATCTGCACACGCCGGTGCGCGTCGATCGCGGCCTGCGCGAGTATCTCGAGAAACAATTCTTCTGAAACGTGATACGAACAGGTGCACGTTACCAGCACGCCGCCCGCGTTTAATAACTTCAACGCCCGCAAATTGATCTCTTTGTAACCGCGAATCGCAGACTTCAGACTCGCGCGATTTTTCGCAAACGCCGGCGGATCCAACACGATCACATCGAAATGCTCACCCGCAGCTTCCATCTCACGCAACGCATCGAATACATTCGCTTCAAGAAATTCAACGTTGCTCAAGGCGTTGAGCTCTGCATTTCGCTGTGCTGCGGCAACCGCTTCACCGGAAATATCAATACCAATGACGTTGTCGCAAACGGACGCGAGGTGTAACGCGAAAGCACCGTTGAAGGTGAAGCAATCGAGTGCGTGTGCTGCCTTTGTCGTTTGCGCTGCGGCGCGCGCGGCCAGACGATTCTCGCGTTGGTCCAGAAACGATCCGGTTTTCTGTCCACCCAAAGGCTCGACGATAAATCGCAGCCCGTGCTGTAAGATCTGCAACTCGGCTGGCGCCTCTCCATAAACGGTGGCGGCAATCAGCGGCAGGCCTTCGAGCTCGCGAACACGAGCGTCGTTCCGTTCGATAACGGCGCGCGGATTAAATTCGTCGATCAGTATCTCGGTCATTAAAGACTTCAGCGCGTCAGTGCCTTGTGACAGCGTTTGCATCACGAGCACGTCGTCATAACGATCGACGATTAGCGACGGCAGCAAGTCACCTTCGGAGTAAATGAGACGATAGGCGTTCGTATCAGGCGGGATGTTTCTTCGGCCGGCAGCTTCGCTGATTCGGCGTCGCCACCAGTCGCGATCTATCTTCTCGTTGCTTTGCGTCAGGAATCGCAGCGCTATCTGTGAAGAGTCGCTGAACAGTGCTTGTCCAATGAAATTTCCGCGTTCATCCGTGACTCGGACCACTGAGCCGCCCTCGGCAGCAACGCCGACAACGTCGCTGCGGTAGATCCACAGGTGTCCCTGCCTCACTCGATCCGCGCCTTTTTTGTTAACCCTCGCTGTGCTCATCACAATCCTGGCAATCCTGTAAAATCATGTAATCCTGTGAGATAAATTCTGTCAATTGCGCTATCCTAGAGTTCTTGAAGATGGTAACCAAAACAAAAGACCTTCCGCTCGACTTCAATCCCCACAACACGCGCGCAATCGACTACGAAAAAGACCTCGGCGCGCCAGGCGAGTTTCCCTACACGCGCGGCATCTACCCGAGTATGTATCGCGGGCGGCTTTGGACGATGCGCCAGTACGCCGGCTATGCGACTGCCGAAGAGTCGAACGCGCGCTACAAATACCTGCTGGCCCAGGGCACGACCGGCCTTTCCGTCGCCTTCGATCTGCCAACGCAGATTGGCTTGGACTCGGACGATCCGCTCGCGGTCGGGGAAGTCGGAAAGGTTGGCGTGGCGATCGACTCGCTCGAAGACATGGAGCGATTGTTCGCTGGTATTCCGCTCGACGAAGTCTCTACTTCAATGACCATCAACGCGACGGCGGCAATCCTGTTGTCGTTGTATCTGGCGGTGGCTCGCAAGCAGAACGTTCCGATCAATAAAGTCAGGGGCACGCTGCAAAACGACATTCTGAAAGAGTACATCGCGCGCGGCACCTACATTTATCCGCCCGCGCCGTCGCTGCGTCTCGTCACCGACATTTTTGCTTACTGCGCTCGTGAGGTGCCAAACTGGAATACGATTTCGATCAGCGGTTATCACATTCGCGAAGCCGGTTCGACCGCAGTACAGGAAGTTGCTTTTACTCTTGCAGACGGAATCACGTACGTCGAAGCCGCGCTCGATGCGGGACTCGAAATCGAC
>JBKPJS010000565.1:0-16721 GCA_046730815.1 Acidobacteriota bacterium | reverse complement strand
GCGCCCACGCAGACAAAGAAGGTCTCGTCCAACACGCTGCCGGCGGCTCGCTGATGCTCGATGAAATCGCGGAGATGCCGATCGAGTTGCAGCCGAAGCTGCTGCGTGTATTGCAGGAACGAAGTTATCGCAAGATTGGATCGGAAAAAACTTACGCTGTTGATTTCCGTTTAGTGTGTTCGACCAATCGACCGCCTGCGGACGCGATACGCGATGGATTGCTCCGCGACGATCTTTTTTATCGCATCTCGACGATCACGATTCACGTTCCGCCTTTGCGCGAGCGCAGTGAAGACATTCAACTGTTAACGGAACACTTCCTGCACATGTACGCGCAGAAATATGAGCGATCGATCACGGGAGTTTCGCAGGCGGCCTATCAAAGACTGTTTGGCCACACCTGGCCCGGAAACGTGCGTGAGTTGCAAAACGTGATCGAGCGCGCAGTGCTGTTGGCAAAAGACAAGCAGATTGAACCGATCGACCTGCCTTTCGACAACGGTTCACTGCCGGAAGGAACATCGGCTAACGTGCAATGGGACGTTCCGCCAAACATGACGCTCGAGGATATCGAGCGGCTCGTGATTGAACGAACACTTCAGCGGACCGGGGGGAACAAGCAGGCAGCGGCGAATCTTTTAGGGATTTACCGGCCGCGTCTTTACAGCAAGATTAGAAAGTACAATATCGACGTGCCGTCGTTAGTATCGGCTTAATCTTCGTACTTGGGTGGTTGTAGGGGTGGCCTCTGTGGCCACCCGTTCTGCGTAAATCGACTGACGGGGGGCCACGGAGTGCCGCCCCTACAAAACGCTCCTAAATGACCACTCCCCCAGCGATTCTCTCCAACGCGACACGTCTGCGTGGCATCGATGCGCTTCGGGGTGCGGCGGCTCTAGGAGTCGTCTTCTATCACGCCGTCGAACAAGGCACGAGAGTTCTCCCTAACAATCTCCTCAAACACCCAATTCGCCTGGTCCAATTCGGCAGTTCATTTGGCTACATTGGCGTCTTTCTGTTCTTCGTAATCTCGGGCTTCTGTATTCACCTGCAATGGGCCAAAGCGAAAGCCGCCGGTAAAGAGCCTCAGATTCGCTTCGGTTCGTTCTGGAAAAGAAGAATTCGCCGGCTCTATCCGCCGTACCTAATCGCGCTGCTGTTGTTTCTGTTGCTCACTGCATGGACCACCGGTCTCGATCTCACACACATTTTCTTTTACGACATCGGCATGCATTTGCTGATGCTTCACAATCTGGATCCAAACACCTGTTACACGATCAATGGCGTGTTTTGGACGCTGGCGATTGAAGAGCAACTCTATCTTGCTTACTTCCTCTTGCTGTTTTTGCGAATTCGCTCGGGCTGGGGCGTAACGCTCGCAGTCTGCCTTTTAGCGCGCCTCGGCTGGATGGTGTTTAGTCATGTGGTCTGGCTTAAAACGGGCTTCGGCATACCGGTGGCGGAATCTGCGGCAGCACACTGGTTTACGTGGGCGCTGGGCGCGATTGGCGTGGAGGTAATGTTTGGATTGATTCAACTGCGTGGCTGGTCACGCGATCTGCGTTTGGCAACTGTGCTGATCGTCGTAGCTTCGGCGTTGTCGTCTTATCTGCCCTTGATTTGGCAGAATACGTTGCTTCACAACTCGAGTTGGTTTTTGATTCATCCTCTATGGGGGCTCGGGTTTTTCATCGTCGTGAACAGGGTCGTGCTGGCAGAACAAAGCTGGCTTCGTAATGCAAAGTTGCCTTCGGTGATCTCGCTGTTCGCAACCCTGGGAATCTTTTCTTATTCGATCTACCTGACTCACGAACTGGTGATCATGCAGTCGTGGCGTTGGATTAATCCTACGTGGCTACAACTCGCTAATGTGTTCGTCGTCATAGTGCCGGCGACTATTTTCTTCGCGTGGCTCTTCTTCTGGTTTTGTGAGAAGCCGTTCATGATCTCTGTTAGTCGTAATCGAGTCAGGACAGGATTACAGGATTTGCATGATTATCAGGATAGGCATGTTAATCCTGTAAATCCTGTAATCCTGTAAACTGTCTTGCCTAAACTTACTGTCCAGGGAGGATTTCTTTCACGTGCGTTTCTTACAACTGCTCGCACTTATTTCTGTATTAGTTTTTACTTTTCAACAACCACAGGTTCCTGCTCCGATAGCTCAACCATCCGCTTCGCCGACGCCCACGCCAACCCCGCTGCCGCCGCCGACGGTCAAGATTGATCGCTATCGCGCTGCGGCTGCGCGCATCATCGGCGCAGCGCTCACGAGCGACCACGCGTACACAAGACTCGCGCACCTGACGGACCATATCGGCAATCGTCTCAGCGGCTCGAAAAGTCTCGAGCAGGCAATCGAGTGGGCCGTTGCCGAAATGAAACGCGATGGTCTCGACAACGTACGCGCTGAGAAAGTAATGGTGCCGCACTGGGTGCGCGGCGATGAGAGTCTGGAAATGTTAACGCCCGTGTCGAGAAAATTGCAGATGCTCGGCTTGGGCAACAGCATCGGCACACCGGCTGAAGGTATTTCAGCGGAGGCTGTCGTCGTGCGCAACTTTGGTGAGCTGGATCGTCTTGGCGAACAGGTGCGCGGAAAGATCGTCGTCTATAACGCGCCTTTTACAGATTACGGAACAACGGTCCTATATCGTTTGCAAGGTGCATCGCGCGCTGCACGCTATGGCGCAGTTGCGGCACTCGTGCGCTCAATCACGCCTGTGAGCCTGCAAACACCGCATACCGGGGCAATGCAGTACGACGCGAATCAACCGAAGATTCCGGTTGCAGCGATCACGATCGAAGCAGCTGAGTTCTTGCAGCGCATGAACGATCGTGGCGATCGTCCAACGCTGCGATTGAAGATGGAGGCGAAGTTTCTGCCTGACGCAGAGTCGGCAAACGTGATCGCCGAGCTTAAAGGCTCCGAAAAGCCTGATGAAGTCGTCGTTATCGGCGGCCATTTTGATTCGTGGGACGTGGGCCAGGGCGCACATGATGATGGTGGTGGTTGTATTGTCTCGTGGGAGGCGATCAGGTTGCTGAAAGAGGTCGGCCTCAGGCCGCGTCGCACGATTCGTGTTGTGCTTTATACCAACGAAGAGAACGGACTTCGCGGCGGCAATGCGTATCGAGATGCGCATCGAGCAGAGATTCCGAAACACGTCTTCGCGATTGAGTCGGATTCAGGTGTTTACAGGCCGGAAGGCTTCGGTCTGGACGCGACCGCTCCGTTGCAAGTGCGGTCCAACCTTCAGGAGATCGCAAAACTTTTGTCAGGCATCGGCTCCGATCGCATTGCTGCTGATGGCGGTGGCGCTGATATTGGTCCACTCACGCGCGAGGGAGTCGCGGGCGCAAGCCTTGATGTTGATGGAACACACTATTTCGATATTCACCACACTCCGGCCGACACGCTCGACAAAGTCAACCCGCGCGAACTCGCACTCTGCGTCGCAACGATGGCAGTGATGGCTTACACAGTAGCTGATTTACCGGAACCGTTGAACCGCAGATAACACGGATCATTAATACCGTCGGCGCAGATCTGTATAATAATCCGTGTGATCCGTGTAACTAGTCGAGTTGGTAGGTTGCGACGCTGGTGGGCGTTTCGAAACAACGGACTTTGTAGATCTGCACACGGTCATCGCCGACTCGCTTCGCCACTCGCTCCAGCACGTACTTCGCGAGGTTCTCAGCCGACGGCTGCAACTCATCGAATGGTGGCAGCTCGTTGATGTTTCTATGATCGAGATACGTCACAACTTCATCCGCCGCCGCTTTCAATTCCACGAAATCGACTAACAGACCGATATTGTCCAGCTCACGTCCGCGCGCGTAGATCTCGATCTTGTAATTGTGGCCATGCAGATTCTCACACTTGCCTTTATAGCCGCGCAGTTGGTGCGCGCTGGAGAAATTCCGCTCAATCATTACTTCGAATTGTCCTGGCATAGTCAGTCCACAGATTACGACGATTACGCTGATTTAACAAAATCTGCGTAATCTGTGGAAAAGAATGTGGCGAGATCTGAGATTCGGGAAGTCACCCGGCACGTCGGCAGGCTCTGCAAAAACGTTCGACCATAGCCTTTCGTTCGCAGGCGTGGATCGAGTATCGCCAACACGCCGCGATCAGTCGTGCTGCGAATCAAGCGCCCCAGTCCCTGCTTCAACGCAATAATCGCCTGCGGCACGCTGTACTGGTAAAAACTCGAGCCACCGTTGTCTTCGATGTATCTCTGACGTGCCGCGACGATGGGATCAGTCGGAACTGCAAACGGCAGCTTGTCAATAATCACGCACGACAACTGTTCGCCGCGCACGTCAACGCCCTGCCAAAAACTCGACGTAGCAAACAGCACTGCGTTCGGTGTCTCGCGAAAGCGCTTGAGCAGTTGGCCCTTTGAAGCGCTGCCCTGGACCAGGCAGGGATAATCAATCTCTGACCAGACGTTGTCATAGAGCGCCTGCATGCCCGCCAAACTCGTCGACAACACAAATGCCCGGCCTTCAGTCGCGTTGAGAATACGTGTCACTTCAGCAGCCGCGGCCGGCGCCCACTCGCGGTCTCGAGGATCAGGCATCCTTGCCGGCAGATAAAGAATCGCCTGGCTTTTGTAATCGAAACTCGACTCGGCAATCAGGTCGTCAGCAGTGTCCAAACCAAGCCGGTCGCGTATAAAGGCAAAGTTCCCACCGCTGGAGAGTGTTGCCGAAGTCAACACGACTGTGGGCACCTCTTCAAACAACTTGTCTTGCAGGAGTCCTGCGACGTCGATGGGCGAAGCGCGCAAAAACACACCGCGATTGCGACGTTCGAGCCAGTAAACGAATTTCCTATCGGTGCCGGTGACGATAAACTCGAGCGCGAAACGAATCTCACGCAGCCGCCGAATCAGGTTCTCAACCTCCGGTGGTTTTTCCTTAATCGCATCGAGCGTCGTTTCCGAACGCGTTATGGCACCTTCAAGTACCACGTACAGCTCACCAAGCGGAGTCGCTTCCAACTCACCATCGCTATTTTTTCTGGCAAACGTTCCGGGAATTATTGGATAACGACCATCCTCGCCACGCCCATCGCGAAAACCCATCCAGAAATTTTCGGAAAACCGCGCGACACGAGCAACACTGTGCGTGAGTTCTTTATCGACTTCGGCGTCTTCGATCGTCAGCATTCCGAGATCGCGCACCAGGTCTTCAATCTGGTAATTCGAAACCTGCGCTCCGAAATATTCTGAAGCAACTTCTTCAATCAGGTGCGCCTCGTCGAGAATCACGGCCGTGTACTCAGGAAGCACCGAGCCGTAGTTGCTGCCACGCAAGCTCAGGTCGGCGAAGAAGAGATGATGATTGACGACGACGATGTCCGCCTCCTGGGCGCGGTCGCGCATGCGCGTGATGAAGCAGGGGTCAAAGTCAGGACACTTTTGGCCGAGGCAAGACTCAGAGCGAGCGTCGATGTGGCGCCAGAATGAGAGCGACTCAGGTAGATTGGCAAGCTCGGCTCGATCACCAGTCTCACTCTCGCGCGACCAATGAAAGACTTCATCGAAGTAATCGACTTCGTCGAGACCATCCAACACGGGCATTGACTGCGCACGCGCAAGACGGTTGAGGCAAACGTAATTGTTTCGACCTTTCATGTAGGTCGCGGAGAACGGCTTCGGCAGGATGTCCTGGAGAAAAGGGATGTCTTTCTCCATCAACTGTTCCTGCAAATTTTTGGTGCCGGTGGAGACGATGACACGACCATTGCCACCGAGTGCAGCGGCAACTGCTGGAACGAGGTAAGCGAGCGTCTTGCCGGTGCCGGTTCCTGCTTCGACAATCAAATGACGCTTCTCATCGAACGCGCGCATCACCGCCCGCGCCATCTCGATCTGGCCCGGCCGATATTCATATTCAGGATGCGCCCGTGCAATCAAACCGTCCGGGCCAAACACTTCAATCATGATGGGACACAGAGCATAACACGGCTGGCAAGGCCACAAAGAGGCACAAAAGGCATAAGCCAAATCATTCGGGATGCGTCAGGATGCATTTGTGCTTTTTGAGCTTCTTTGTGGCTGAAGCTTTAAGCTAGAATGATGCGCCAGGCTACCTCACTAGCTATGCGAAAACGTAAACTCTCGATCGCCTCACTAACAACCCAAAGGGAGCAACGTTCGACGATATACGTACATTGCTGTTGCACGAAGGCTTTCAACTCGACCGCGTAACGGACAGCCATCACATCTTTAAGAAGGCAAGGGTTACATTTGTTATTCCTGTTCATGCAAACCGTGTAAAATCCGTCTATGTGAAACGCGTGATTGCACTCATCGAGCAAGCGAAAGGAAAGACTAAATGACTGAGGAGTCGCTATATCCGATAATTATTTATCCAGCAGAAGAAGGCGGCTATGTGGCGGAAGTGCCGGCACTAAAGGGTTGTCTGGCTCAGGGCGAAACGCAGGCAGAATGTCTGAAAGAACTCAAAAAAGTCCAGACTCTTTGGCTAGAGAGTGCAAAACGTAACAACGAAAAATACCGACCGCCGAGGAAGTCATTGCCAAGCTGCGGAAGATGGTTGCGTAAATCTTTATCTTTCAGACTTCATCCGTTTCGGATATAACGGGAAGCGCGCCGTTAAATCTGCGACGTCTCGCTTGACCTTGTTCCGTACCTCTTCCGACTCCGGCGCGTGAATTACCTCGGCGATTAAACGCCCAATCTCTCGCATCTCCGCTTCTTTCATGCCGCGTGTGGTGACGGCGGGTGTGCCGATACGCAATCCTGAAGCGACGAAAGGTTTGTTCTGATCGAACGGAATGGTGTTCTTGTTAACGGTAATCAGCGCGGCTTCGAGAGCCTTCTCGGCGTCTTTGCCGGTAATGCCTTTGCCGTCCATCCAAACGTCAACCAGCATGAGGTGATTGTCAGTGCCACCTGACACGAGTCGCAGTCCCTGCTCCTGTAGTTCACTAGCCAGCGCTTTCGCATTCTTGACAATCTGACGCTGGTACTCTTTGAAGTCTTCACGCAGCGCCTCACCGAATGCCACCGCCTTTGCAGCGATGATGTGCACCAGCGGACCACCCTGCACACCGGGAAAGAGTCTGCGATCGATCTCTTTTGCATGCTCCTCACGGCAAAGGATCAAACCGCCGCGTGGGCCACGCAAGGTTTTGTGTGTCGTCGTCGTTACATAATCGGCATGCGGCACCGGTGAAGGGTGAAGCCCGGCCACAATCGGTCCGGCGATGTGCGCGATATCAGCAAACATGCGTGCGCCGACATTGCGCGCAATCTGTCCGATGCGTTGGAAGTCGATAATTCGCGGATAGGCCGACGCGCCACACACGAGCAGCTTTGGGCGATGCGTTTCAGCGATCTGCTGCAACTCGTCGTAATCGATCTGTTCGGTCTCTCTCGACACGCCGTAATCAGCTACCTTGTAACTGAGTCCTGAGAAATTCAAAGGGTGGCCATGAGTGAGATGGCCGCCGTGAGCAAGGCTCATTCCCAGTATCTGATCGCCATACTGGATCGCCGCAAGATAGACCGCCATGTTTGCCTGTGCGCCGCTGTGCGGCTGCACGTTGGCATGGTCGGCGCCGAACAACTCTTTCGCACGATCGATAGCGGTCTGCTCGACGACATCAGTCCATTCACACCCACCGTAGTAACGTTTACCTGGATAACCTTCGGCGTACTTGTTTGTAAACACCGATCCGGCAGCTTCGAGCACAGCCTCGCTAACGAAGTTCTCCGAGGCAATAAGTTCCAGGCCATTTGATTGGCGCGCCACTTCATTATCGATAGCGCCGCCGATGATCGGATCGACTTCGGCGAGTGATGAGTTTCTGTTCATTTAGCTCTTCTTTCCACCTCGGAGATTTTGTCAACGCGCGCGGCATGGCGACCGCCTTCGAAGTCCGTCGAGAACCATGCCCGCACGATCTTTGGAATGTCGGCGGGAGGAGTTGTGCGAGCGCCGATCGCCAGCACGTTGGCGTCATTGTGTTGTCGTGCGAGTCTCGCAGTCTCTTCCGACCATCCCACAGCCGCGCGCACGCCGGGAACTTTGTTGGCGGTGATCGCCATGCCGGTGCCGGAGCCGCAAACCAGAAGTCCCTGTTCAGCTCGTCCCTGCGCAACTTGCTCCGCAACTTTCCGCGCGAAGTCAGGATAATCTACTGACTCTTCAGACCCGGTGCCGAGATCTTCGAAGTCAACACCGAGATCTGCAAGGAGCACTTTCAAACGCTCCTTTTCAGCATAACCAGCATGATCGCTTGCGAGTGCAATTCGCATGTTTCAGAACCTTCGGAAAGTGATGTTAAGAAAGAAGCGTGATGGTAACTCAGGGCATAATACACAGCAAACGAACTTGGGTAATTGTCGGGTGGATCCACAGATTACACAGATCAGCTGCGTAATCTGTGGATTTGCTTTACCGCAGTCGCTAAGCGAGAATGCCAAACCTATGCGCTGGTCAAGATACTTTATCCCCACTCTTCGCGAAGACCCGGCTGATGCCGAAGTCGTTTCGCACAAGCTTCTCTTGCGCGCTGGTCTCATCCGCCAACTGTCGGCGGGAATCTATTCAATCTTACCGTTGGGCCAGCGCGTCGCACACAAGGTCATGCAGATTCTGCGTGAAGAGATGAACGCCATCGGCGGTCAGGAGTTTTTTTTACCTGCGCTTCATCCGGCTGAAATCTGGCAGGAATCCGGCCGCTGGAACGCAATCGGCGACGAGATGTTTCGTCTCAAAGATCGCAAAGGCACCGACATGTGTCTCGGCATGACGCATGAAGAGGTCTTCACTACGATTGCGCGCAGTGAGATTCGCTCGTACAAACAACTGCCGCAGGTTTGGTACCAGATTCAGATCAAGTTTCGTGATGAAGCACGGCCAAAGTCCGGCCTGATACGTGTGCGCAGCTTCATCATGAAAGACGCGTACACGTTTGACGTGGATAGTGCCGGACTGGACAAGGCATTCCTCGACCAACACCAGGCGTATAGGAATATCTTTACGCGTTGCGGCCTGGAGTTTTTGATTGTCGAAGCTTCGTCAGGCTCTATGGGCGGATCGGAGTCGAATGAATTTATTGCGCGGACTTCGGCTGGCGAAGATCTGATTGTTCACTGCTCGAACTGCGGTTACTCGGCGAACCTGGAAAAAGCAACTTCACGATTGGCGGACATCGTTGACGAAGATGGACCAGAAGCTCCTGAAGAATTTCCAACGCCGGGCGTTCGTACGATCGACGATCTGATCTCGTTTCCCGGCGGCGCGGAAGCATCTCGCCAAATTAAGTCACTTGTGTTCTTCGCGACGATCGAAGGCGAGCAGCGTCCGGTGCTGGTTTTACTGCGCGGCGATCATCAACTACACGAAATCAAACTCGGGGATAGTTTACGCGCGACCGCTGTGCGGCCGGCGCATCCCGAGGAGATACGCGAGTTGCTTGGCGCAAGCGCGGGAAGTCTCGGCGGTGTCGGTGCGAAAGCGAAGTCGCGCCACTTGCACATCGTCGCTGATTCCGCGTTGAAAAAACGTCGCAACATGACCACCGGCGCAAACAAAGACGAGCATCATCTCAGAGGCGTAAATATCGAGAGGGACATTCAAGTCGACGAGTGGTTCGATCTGCGCACTGTCGAATCGGGCGAAGGTTGTCCGCGGTGTGAAACCGGTGTGCTTGAAGTATTCAAGGGGATGGAGATTGGACACATCTTCAAGCTCGGCACGAAATACTCCGCATCGATGGGCGCCACCGTACTCACCCAGGATGGGAAAGAAGTGCCGATTTGGATGGGCAGCTACGGGATCGGCGTGGAACGAATTATGAGTGCAGCCGTCGAGCAACGGCACGACGACGACGGCATTATTTGGCCCAAGTCGCTGGCGCCGTTTGATGTGGTGGTCACGATCACAAACATGAAGCAGGACGAATTGCGTGAAGCCGGCGAAAAGCTGTATCAGGATTTGCAACAAGCCGGTCTCGAAGTCTTGCTGGACGATCGCGACGAACGCGCGGGTGTGAAGTTCAAAGATGCGGATCTGATCGGCATCCCTTATCGCATCACGATTGGAAAAAAAGTTGGCGATGGCGTAGTCGAACTGTTTAATCGCCGCACAAAACAGAGCGAGGATGTTAAAATCGGCGAGGTCGTGACGCACGTGCAACGACTCGTACAGGATTTAGATTGAACAGGATATACATTCAATCCTGAAAAATCCTGTAAATCCTGTATATTTTCTTACTTCGAGATGAAGTTTGTCTGGTTCTTACTACTCCTGCTAATCCCCCTTCGCATTGAGGCGTCGCAGGATCTTCTCCCTGAACTCGTTCGCCGTATCAAACCTTCCGCGGTTGCAATCGAAACTTTCGACGCGCGTGGTGAAAAGTTGTCGCGCGGCAGTGGCTTCTTCGTCGAGAAAGATCGCATAGTTACCAACCGGCACGTGCTCGAAGGCGCTTATCGCGCGGAAATTCATTCATCGAGCGGAGCAGTTTTTCTCGTTAAAGGCGTGCTGGCAGTCGATGCTGAAGGCGACCTCGCACTACTAAAGATCGATCCTCCGGCGCCTCCGGTCAAGCCGTTACCACTGGACAAGACCTCGCCGCAGGAAGGTGAAAGCGTTGTCGTAATCGGTAACCCGTTGGGTTTGGAAGGCAGCGTCACGAATGGAATCGTGTCTGCGGTGCGCGACATTCCCACGTTCGGTCGCATCATTCAAATCACCGCGCCCATCTCTTCCGGATCCAGCGGCAGTCCGGTCGTGAATATGCAAGGCCAGGTGATTGGAATAGCAACGTTGCAAATCACCGGCGGGCAGAGTGTGAACTTCGCGATCCCTTCGGAACGCATTTCACAACTTCAAATCGCGTCCATGACGTCGTTGGCCGACCTGGTTGCGAGTGCGAGCCGGAACAAGCGTGCTAAGGCGGTCCAATTTTTTCGTGACGGCTTGAGTTTTCTCTCAAAGGACGATTGCGAGAAGGCGTTGCCTTACTTTGAGAAGGCGGTCGAATCAGACAGCAACTATGCCGAAGCGTGGGCGCAGAGCGGTTTCTGCAATGAGAAACTAGGCAGACATGCCGAGGCGCTCGAAGCTTCGAAGAAGGCAGTCAACTTGAGGCCGTCGGCTGAATCTTACTTCAACATTGGTCTCGCTAACTTTTATCTCAAGCAGTATCGCGATTCAGCGGAAGCTTATCGCCAATCAATCAAACTCGATCCTTACAACTCTGCGGACGCTTACTACGCGCTCGGTTTGGTCTATCGCGACTGGGGCAAGGTGGATGAAGAGATCCAGGCGTACAAGCAGGCCATTCGACTGCGTCCGGATTACACGGTTGCTTATGAGAGACTCGGGTCGCGCTACTTGCGCTCGAGGAAGTTCAACGAAGCAGTGGAAGTTTTTCGCCAGCTTTCAACCCTGAAACCCGGAGACGCTGCCGCGCCGAACAACATGGGTGAGGCGTATTTCGAGTTGAACCGTCTCAATGAGGCGCTCGAATCATTTCGGCAGTCAATTCGTTTGAAACCTGACTTTGGTAGGGCCTACTACAATCTCGGCAAGTGTCTGCTCGCAATGGGCAATCGCGACGCCGCCGTCGAGCAGTACACGATTCTCACCAGCATCGATCCGGATTGGGCGGAAAAGCTGAACGCCATAATCAATCCTTAGACAGGATTTACAAGATTTCTCAAGATTACAAGATTGGAATCTTGTAATCTTGAGAAATCTTGTAAATCCTGTCTTAGTTCATCACTTCGCCAACGATCGCCGTCAATGCGTTATCCTGGAGAGTCTTGTTGCGTTGTAATTGCCCATGAAGATCGCAACCGAAGACTGCGTAACGAGAGAGACTGAAGCTCGTCTGGGTATCGCGTGACTTAAAGAGATTCTCACCCAGTAGTGAAGCGCGTGTGACGCGTCCGTCACCGGGCGCATACATCGCTTCGGTCGCCCGCGTCTTTGAAATCTTCAACCCGCTGGAAGTGCGGTATTCGCGGGGCCTGATCAGCGTTAACCAGCGGTTCCGTTTTTCATCTCGCAAAATCACCGGTGAGTTCAACGTCTCCTCACAATCACCTCCGATGGCCAACAGTGTTACCGGCGAGTTGGAATTCTCTACCCAATCCAGCGCCTGCTGGAATCGACGCGCGCGTTTCAAAGTTGCGGCGAGATAAGCGTCAAGCTCATCGACGTGTCCATCTGTTCCGATGGACTGGACATAGCGCTGCCGGAACTCCGGAGAATAGATCGCGCTCCATCCATATCGTTTCCAAACTTCCGGGTCGTAAAGATCAATCTGCAAGACTTCAAGGTTCTCATCGAGAAACCTAACAGCCTGGCGATGAGGCAGGAGCTGAAACACCGAAGGAGTTCTCACAACGTCTTCGGCAGTGAGCTTGTTGAGAAGAGGAACGCGCCGCCGCAAGCCTTCAGTAATCGAGTAACCTTCGACGATCGTCGCGAACGCGTCCGCTGATCCTTCGTTCGGCACGCCAATCATCACGATCTTGCTGATATGGGCGGCGCCAATCCACGTCGGCTGAATCGGACCATTACCCTCCGGTAAATCCGCGTCGCCGTACATCGCGGCGTATCGCGCAATCAAGCCGCCCATCGAATGTGCGACCACATTGAACTTCAAGTCCGGACGTTGCAGCTTGCTCTTCAAACGCTCCAGACGCCTGACGAGCGCTCGCGCGTTGGCGACATTGTCCTGACGCCAGTCGTAAGCAAAAATGTAGAACGTGTCCTGATAACCGTCGCTACCAGGATTCTCCCAGTCGCCATCGCGATAGCCGGCATAACGACGCAAAGCTTCGAGCAGATCTCTGTAGACGTAGACTTCGGGAATTAAACGCGCAAGGCGCACCGTCTCAACGATCTTTCCCGGCACGAGATCGTCGCGATTGGAAGCGAGGTCAGGACTAATCGGCAGGCCTTCCTGAGAAGTGCGAAAAGCTGACGGCCAGACGGTCTCACCAGTCTTCGAGTTGATCAGTTCTGTTCCCAGAATTCCGGGTATGACGATCACCGGACGTTTTCCGGTCCTGGAACGCGCGGACGCAAAGATGTGTTCGAGATTGGGAGTGCGGCGCGCAGAAATGCACGACGTCGAGATCAGTGAAACTGCGAGCAGGCTTAAGAATAAATAGCGGGAGTTCGCAGGTCTTGATCTAATCAACGGGCACCGTCCAACGACGATTGATAAGGCTAGCCACAAAACCGGCGCCAAACCCATTGTCGATATTCACAACTGTCACGTTCGAGGCGCAGGAGTTCAACATACCGAGCAGGGCTGCGACACCTCCAAAGGATGCTCCATAACCGATGCTGGTTGGCACAGCTACGACCGGCACTCCCACCAAACCTCCAACGACGGAGGGTAACGCGCCCTCCATTCCCGCGGCGACGATGACGACGCGCGAGCGCTGCAACAGGCTGCGTTCCGAGAGTACGCGATGAATTCCCGCGACGCCTGCATCCCAAATACGATCGATAGTGTTGCCCATCGTTTCGGCAGTCAGCGCTGCTTCTTCGGCGATGGGAATATCGCTCGTGCCGGCGGTTACCACTGCGATCGATCCGACGCCTTGGTTCGTTTTATCGCGGCGAATCCTGACGAGACGCGCTGATTCGTGCCATTCGGCGTCTGTGACCACGTTGCGAATCTCGCCAAACGTGCCTTCGTCTGTGCGTGTAACAAGGATATTTGGCGAACGCTGCGCCAGCCGTTCGACGATGCCTACGACCTGCGCGCGCGTTTTGCCACCGCCGAAAACAACTTCGGGAAAGCCCTGCCGCGCAGCACGCGAATGATCCACGCGCGCAAAACCGATGTCTTCGAAGTGAAGATTCTTGATCCGGTTCAACGCCTCGTTGGTTTCTAATTCGCCACGCTTGTAGGCGTCCAATAACCTCGCCAGCTCATTTAAATCCATTTGGCTCAGGATGCCACAAAAAGGCACACAAAGCACATGTTCAGAGTTCACCGCTCAGTAGTGTCCTGGTTTGAATTTCTCGGCAAGAAACTTTCGAGTAAAGCGCCTTGAACTCTAAACAGCCATCGCGACCAAACTCCGCCAGGTAATCCTTCGTATCCAAAATATGCTTTTGTGACTTGTATGCTTTTTTGTGGCAATATCTGATTTAACCGTGTCGACCGTCATCAAAAACACCCGCCTAACGCTGGAAATGATCAAGATCGAGCACACGCTGTTTGCGTTGCCGTTCGCGTTTCTGGGCGCCGTGCTCGCGGCCAACGGCCTTCCCACTCCGTGGCAGGTTCTCTGGATCATCGTCGCCATGGTCGGTGCGCGATCCGCGGCTATGGCGTTCAATCGCATCGCCGATCGCAGTATTGACGCAAAGAATCCCCGCACAGCATCGAGAGCATTGCCGGCCGGTTTGCTGTCAGTTGGTTTTGTCTGGGCGTTTACAATCGTCTCGGCGGCTTTGTTTCTTCTCGCCGCCGCGATGCTGAACCGGCTAACCCTACTTCTCTCTCCCGTCGCGCTCGGCTGCATTTTGCTTTATTCGTTTACAAAGCGTTGGACCCAATTCTCGCATCTTGTGCTGGGTGCGTGTCTTTCAATCGCGCCAACAGGCGCTTGGATCGCCGTGCGCGGCGCGATTGGTAGTCCGGTGCCGTTGCTGTTGTCGCTGGTGGTCCTATTGTGGACCGCGGGGTTCGACGTGCTTTACGCCTGCCAGGACTACGATTTCGATCGTCGCGAAGGCTTGAGATCGATTCCGGCGCGCGTGGGTATCACACGCGCGCTCTGGATTGCGCGTGCGCTTCACGCGGCGGCCTTTCTCGCACTAGTCTGGCTGTTCCTGATTACCGGACTTGGACCACTTGCCTTTGGCGGCGTGGTCGCAACCGGCGCATTGCTTGTCTACCAGCATCGACTTGTTCGTGCTGACGATCTCAGTCGCTTGAATGCTGCATTCTTTACTACGAACGCGTTTGTAAGCGTCATCCTGCTGGCCACTTTCGGCAGCGCGGTTTTCCTGCATCGATAAACTGAAATGAATTTTTCACACGACGAAAAACTGAATGAGATAGCCGAGCGCGTCGCGGCCGGTGAACAGCTCTCGTTTGCGGACGGCGTCGCTCTTTACGCTACCAACGATCTTCCCGCACTCGGCAAACTAGCCGACTTCGTGAGACGGCGACGACACGGCCGCACGACTTACTTCAACGTCAATCGCCATCTCAATCCCACGAATATCTGCTACGCCGACTGCAAATTTTGCGGGTTCTATCGCACTCCGAGACAGCCTGACGCCTACACCCACAACATCGACGACAGTTTGAAAGTTGCCGCGCAAGCAGTGGCCGAAGGCGCGACCGAGTTGCACATCACCGGCGGGTTAAATACGAAACTCCCGTTCAGTTACTTCACGCATCTGTTGTCGTCATTGAAACGAGAGTATCCGCAGTTGCACTTGAAGGCATTTACGATGGTCGAGTTTGATCACTTCGCGCACTTTTACAAGATGAGTGACGAAGACGTCATTCAGAAACTAATCGAAGCGGGCCTTGATTCGTGTCCCGGAGGCGGCGCGGAGATCTTTCGCGAGCCCACGCGATCGATGATTTGCGCGCACAAGTGTAACGCGGAGCGATGGCTCGAGCTCCAGGGGAAGGTTCACGCTGCTGGTCTGAAGACAAACGCGACCATGCTCTACGGTCATATCGAGTCGATCGAAGACCGTGTCGATCATCTGGTGAAACTGCGCGAGCAACAGGAGAAGTCTAGAGGTTTTCAGTGCTTCATACCGTTGGCGTTCTATCCACCAGACACGCAACTGGCCCACCTCCCTGGTCCATCCGGCGTCGACTCGCTGAAGACCATGGCTGTCTCACGTCTCATGCTCGACAATTTCGATCATATCAAGGCCTACTGGGTGATGCTCGGTAAGCGTTTGGCACAAGTGGCACTGCATTACGGCGCCAACGATATCGACGGCACGATCACCGAAGGCGGCGAGTTGACGACCAGCTATTCCGTCGAGGCGAATAATGAAGTGAAGATGAGCAAGACGGAGCTGATCGGCCTCATTGAAGACGCCGGCTTCGAAGCCGTCGAGCGCGACACGGTCTACAACCGAATAGATCGCAAAGGGGATCGGGTCAGCGACCTCGTAAGTGACACAGTCAAGGAAACGATAAGAGCACTGTAAATGACAGACACTATCACACTGGCACATTCGCCAGACTCCGACGACGCATTCATGTTCTACGGCCTGGCGACGAACAAGCTCGACACCGGCAATCTTCATTTCGAACACCTGCTCAAAGACATCCAGACGCTAAACGAGGAAGCCACGCGCGGGACATATGACGTTACCGCCATCAGCTTTCACGCTTACGCGTACGTCGCCGACAAATATGCATTGCTGCCTCATGGCGCTTCGATTGGCGACAACTACGGCCCGATCGTTGTATCGCGTGAACCGGCGACACCGGCCGACATACCAAATCTTAAGATTGCGATTCCGGGAAAGCTGACGAGTGCGTTTCTAGCGCTCCGGATCTTTAATTCTGATTTCGAGTATGAAGTAGTGCCTGTCTCTTATACACATCTGACGCTGCCGACGAATATAATCCGGTGTAGGTCTGGGGGGGGGGGGGGGGATTGGAGGTGGGGGGGGGGGGGGGGGGGGGGGGGGGGGGGGGGGGGGGGGGG
>JBKPJS010000564.1:0-6950 GCA_046730815.1 Acidobacteriota bacterium | reverse complement strand
GCCTCATCCAGCCCGGTTTGTGGCAACAGAATGCAGAACTCCTCACCGCCGTAACGCAAAGCCACATCAGCAGAACGAAGCGCCTCCTTCAAGCAGTGAGCAGTCATTTGCAGCGCGACGTTACCCGCTGGATGTCCGTTCCTATCATTGTAGGCTTTGAAGTCGTCGATATCGATCATCAGGAAACTCATTGGATGGTTGTAACGCCTGGAACGATTCAACTCTTCAGGAAGTCGTTCTTGCAAGTAGCGAAGATTCGGCAAAGCGGTCAACTGATCCGTAATCGACCGCAGTTCAAACTCGGTGGCTCGTTCCTGCCATTCGGCCCGCTCTAAAGCGAGCGCGACCTGCGGACCGATTATTTCAAGCAGATTCAAATCGATTTCGTCGTATGTTCCTCCACCTGACTTGTCCGTGACATTGAGAACACCGATCTTACGCCCCCCGATTTTGATTGGATAACTAATAAACGAATTAGTTTTGTAGGACCGCTCGCGCGGCGCCGGCTTGCGTCCCGCACTGCGCAGGTCCGCAACCATCACGGCCTTCCCTGTTTCGATAACTTCTCCCGCAACTCCTTCACCAATGCGAACTCGTTGGACCAAATCAGGATCAGTCGCGAGGCCACTCGCAGCTTTTAGGACCAACTCATTCGTCGTTTCATCCAATACCATGAGCGACGCGCGCTCCGACTGAAGCAGCTCTTTCGAGTTGCTGATGATCGCGTTGTAGGTTTTGACTGGATCCTCGCAACTGATTCTTTCGAGAAAGTGTTGCAGCGAATTGCCGAGGCGCGAACGATTTTCCAGCTCGCTGCGCAGGCGTTGCACTTCTCGCTCGAGTTCATGGTTGACACGCGGCGCCTTCTCTTTCGCAGGCGTCGTGCGACTTGGGACGAGCTTCAATCCGGACCCATTCGACGATGCCGAACTGAGTCGACGCACCGCTCGGTCCACTCGCTCAGCCATTTCACTTAAACGCTGCGGCTCGCAGAAAAGGATGTTGGCGAAGACTCCTTCTGAAGCAATGTTTTGCAGGTCGCCTTTGCGGAAACGATCCACCAGTTGTTGGTAGTCGGAGCTCTTTACGAAGGCGCGTCCACCAATCACGACAAGATTTCGTTTGCCGCCGATCTCAACAGGCTTCGCAAAGCACGAGAGGCCCGCGTGACATTTGTATTCAACCATCCCTCCTGCCTTGATCGCGCGAGAATGGGCGGCGCCACAATATGGTTCGCAGAGTTGCGCATGCTCGGGTGAGGTTTGAAAGGTGTGACAGACGGAGTTGTTGTTAGACACAACTACGGCGGGCGGCTGATGTCCATCGACAAGCAGCAGCGCCAGCCCGGAAGACCCCGCTAACGAATCCTGGACTTCAGGCCAGGAGGGCGGCGCATCTTCGCGGTGTTCCTGAGGATTCAGGGCAATGGGGGACTTTTTAACCATCAACCTCTGGGCTTCCTAAGACCTGCACCCGCACGAGGCAGTTTATCTTAGTGCTAAACGTCCAATGGCAAGGGATTTTCAGGTGGAGCAAATCCATCCACAGATTACGCAGATTCTGTGCAATCTGTGGATGGATCTATTCAAGGCCGGGTGCGGCGCCTGGAGCAACGTTCTCGATATGAGGCTGTGCCGGACTGATTCGGATGCAGGCCGCATAATGCGCCGGCTTGATCTCAACCAATTGAGGAACCACCTCCTTGCATGCTTCGATCGCATAAGGGCAACGCGTATGAAAGCGACATCCTGACGGAGGATTTATCGGCGAAGGCACGTCGCCCTCCAGCATTATACGCTGCCGAGTGGCTTCAACCTGAGGATCGGGAACCGGCACAGCCGAAATGAGTGCTTTCGTGTAAGGCATCAACGGCTCGTAATAGATCGTCTTCGCGTCAGCTATCTCCACGAGCTTGCCGAGGTACATGACCGCAACTCGATCTGAGACATGCCTGATCGCGCGCAGGTCGTGCGATATAAAAAGATAGGTGAGGTTCTTCTCGCGACGAAGCCGCTCGAGCAGATTCATGATCTGCGCCTGAATGGAAACGTCGAGGGCGGAAATCGGCTCGTCGGCAACAATGAAATCCGGATCGACTGCGAGCGCGCGAGCAATGCCTATGCGTTGCCGTTGACCGCCCGAAAACTCGTGCGGGTATCGTTTAATAAAACGCTTACTCAACCCAACTGTCTCGAGCAACTCTTGCACACGCTGCTCTGCTTCCCTGCCCCGCGCCAAGTGAAACGTCGCAAGCGGTTCGCCAACAATCTGGCCCACAGTCATGCGAGGATTCAGTGATGCGTAAGGATCCTGGAAAATGATCTGGAGATGCCGGCGCTGCTCGCGTAATTGTCGCGTGGACAAATGCGCGAGATCGAGATCGCGATAGAACACCTGCCCCTCTGTAGGCTCGATGAGCCGGAGTATTGCTCGTCCGAGAGTGGATTTACCGCAGCCTGATTCGCCGACGAGGCCGAGAGTTTCTCGTTCTTTGATATCGAGTGAAACGCCATCGACAGCTTTCACGACGCGCTTGACGGGATTCGTGCCGATCAATTTGTCGAGTGGTCCACCACCACCGAGATCGAAGTGCACCTTTAAGTCTCTGATCGAAAGTAATGTTGAGTTAGCCACTGGTGTCGTCATTCACTCACCTACGCAGAGCTAATCTGTGAAACCTGTGGATTGCCTGACTCGGCATAAACTTCGCGCGCGAAATGACAGAGGGAGTAATGATCCGCAGTGAGCTGTACGAAAGGTGGAAACTCGCGGTGACAAATCTCCTGCACGCGATCGCAACGTGGCGCGAAAGGGCACCCTGGTTTGAGATGGGCAACATCGGGCGGCAGTCCGGGTATCTGATACAACTTGCCCTGCTCCGCGGTCGGGTCCGGCACGGAGCGAAGCAAACCTTTGGTGTAAGGGTTTCCAGGCAGAGAAAACAGTTCGGCAGTTCTCGCCTGCTCGAATATCTTTCCCGCGTACATGACGATCACATGATCGGTCATACCCGCGACGACCCCGAGGTCGTGAGTTATCAAAATAACGCTCGTGCCTGTTTCACGTTTTAGCGTCTTGATCAGCTCCAGTATCTGGGCCTGAATCGTAACGTCGAGAGCCGTCGTGGGCTCATCGGCAATCAGGAGTTCAGGTTCACACGAGAGGGCCATCGCGATCATCACGCGTTGGCGCATGCCGCCGGAAAACTCGTGCGGATAATTGTCAGCCCGCGCGCGTGCGTCCGGAATACCGACCTTTTCCAACATGCGAATGGCGTGGTCATACGCTTGTGCCTTGGTATGGCCCAGATGAAGTTCTGTCATCTCCATCAGTTGTCGGGAGATTTTCATGAAGGGATTGAGCGAGGTCATCGGGTCTTGAAAAATCATCGCGATGCGGCGGCCTCTGATTTTCCGGATGGCTTCGTTTGGCAGCAGCAGGAGATCGCTGCCGCTGAAGAGGACTTCGCCTGAGACAATCTTTCCGGGAGGATCTGGAATAAGCCGAATGATCGAGAGGTTCGTGACTGATTTACCGGAGCCGGATTCGCCAACGATCCCTAGCGTTTCGCCACGCTTGAGCTGAAACGAGATGTCATCGACGGCTTTAACGATTCCGTCTTCGGTGTCGAAGTAGGTTCGGAGGTTTTTTACTTCGAGAAGATTGCCGTCAACACTAGAGGCCATAGTCTTTTGATAGGTCCTACAGGACCTATACCGTCCTCATCTGGGGATCCAAAGCATCGCGCAACCCGTCACCCAGGAAATTCAGCGAGAAGAGGGTCAGCGCCATCGTTACGCCGGGAAAGATCAGTTGCCACGGAAAGATGCCGATATTCTGAACGCCATCAGCAGCCAGGCTGCCCCACGAAGCCAATGGTGCTTGCACGCCAATACCGAGAAACGAAAGAAACGCCTCCGTCAACATGATCTGCGGAATCGTTAGTGTCGCGTAGACGATGACTGGGCCTAACGTGTTCGGAATCAAGTGACGAAAGATAATCCGTCCACCTGAAACACCGGTAGCTCGCGCGGCAAGCACAAATTCCTGATTCTTTAGCGACAATACCTGCCCGCGGACGATGCGCGCCATCGTCAACCACGAGACGGACCCAAGCGAGATGAAAAGCAGGATCAACTGACCGCGCGCCGTCTGGCTGCGAAATATCGAAAGCAAAACGATAACGAGAATCACGTAAGGCAGTGAATAAAGCACGTCTACCAGGCGCATCATTAGGTTATCGAGACGGCCTCCGAAATAGCCTGCGATCGCGCCGTAACTGACGCCGATCAACAACGACACCAACGTGGCGATGATTCCCACGAAGAGCGAAATCTGTCCGCCTTGCAACACGCGAGCAAATTGATCGCGACCGGCATTGTCGGTCCCCATCGGGTGCGCCCACGAGAATTTGCCGTCAGGATCCGTGAAGGGCGGAAACGATCTAATCAGCCTGACGTCGCCGGTGGGAATGTAGTCAGGCGTAAATCCAAAAGTTCGCTTAATCACCGCTGGTCCAATAATGGATGCGATCGTAACGATGACCACGACGATCAGCCCAAAGACGGCGAGCTTGTTCTTCAATAGACGACGCCACGCGTCGCGCCACAATGAGGTGCCGCGAACAAATTCTCCGGTCTCTTCCGGCCGCACGTCGGCTTCGGCAATCGCCATCTCCGGCGGAATGTGGATCAGCTCGTCGTGATCAAGTTTCTTATCGGTGGACATTTTGTACTTAGAACTCTGTGCTTTGGTGCTTTGAGACAACGTACAAAGCACTGGGCACTAAGCTCATCAGTGGTACCTCACGCGAGGATCGAGAAACGCGTAGCCGATATCAACCAGCAGATTCATCAACAGCAGCGTTATCGCGATGAAAGCGACGATTCCAATGATCAGCGGCTCGTCGCGATTAAGCGAGGCCTGGATAAAATAGTTTCCCAAACCCGGTAGGGCGAAGATTCTTTCAACTACAACAGTGCCTGTTAATAGAAACGCGAGCGCTGGACCAGTGTAAGAGACGACCGGCATCAGGCCGCCACGCAACGCGTGCCGGATAACCACGTCTCTTTCACTTAAACCTTTCGCCCGCGCCGTGCGAATGTAGTCTGAGCGCAGCACCTCGAGCATTCCGGCACGCGTGAGCCGCGCAATATAGGCCATATAAATGGCCGACAAGGTGATCACCGGCAGAATCAGATTTCGACTCGGAAAGCCGCCCCAACGTGAAGGTGGCAGCCAGTAAAGGCTAAGAGAAAACACCAGCACCAGAATTGGACCAAGCACAAAGTTAGGTATCGAAATGCCCAGCATCGCAAGGGCCATCGAGGTGTAGTCCCAGCGGGAGTTTTGCTTGAGGGCGGCGATCGAACCAGCGGTAATTCCGACGATCAGGGCGAGGAGGTAAGCGAGAATTCCGACGGCGGCTGAAACCGGCAACGAACGCGCGATGATCGTATTTACGGACTGGCCTTCAAACCTCAGAGAGGTACCAAAGTCGAAGTGGCGAAGAATACCCCACATCGTTTTGCCGTATTGCTGGTACCACGGTTTATCGAGGCCGTACTTCTCGCGAATGCTCTTCTCGATTGCCGCCGGCAATCTCCGCTCGCTGGAGTAAAAGCTACCAGGAGCGAGTTTGATCAAGCCCCAGGTGATTGTGATCACGACGAGGATTGTGGGGATCGTCACCAGAAGCCGTCTGATTATGAAGCGCAGCATGTTTTAGTAGCCACAGATGAACATGGATAACACAGATCAGATCCGCATAAAATCCGTGTTATTCCGTGGCCAAACTCGGTGTGCCGTAATCCCACTTGGCCTGATCGCGTTCGATGAAAACATATTTCCACGCATACAACGAACCCGGATTCGGATACATGCCTTTCACGTACGGCTTCTTGACCCAGTTAACCGAAGAAGTATCGATCGGAATAACCGGTTGAGCGTCGAGCATGTATTTTTCAGCGGCGGCGAGCAACTCGTAACGCTTCGTATTGTCCCGGGTGCGATTGGCTTCATCAAGCATGGCCACGTACCTGGGATCGATCCAACCGGTGCCGCTCTCGCCCGCAATATAGAAAAGGCTCAAAAACGTGAACGGATCCATATAGTCCGCCGACCAGGCGGAACGAGCAAAACCCTTGTAGTCAAGCGTCCCCCTGGCGTTCAAGAAGGTCTTCCAGTCCATGTTTCTCAAACTAATGGTGATGCCAAGATTCTGTTTCCACTGTGCCTGCATCCATTCAGCCATCGCTTTGTTTGATTCCTGAGTATTGTAGATGTACTCGACCTGGTCCACTGGAAATTTTGGACAGGAGAAACTTCCGTCACTCTTTTTCGTCACGGGATAGCCCGCCTCGCCCAGCAACCGCCGCGCCTCTTCAGGATTGAAGTCCGCGCCTTTCGGCTGCGGGTATCCGGGAAATATTCCTTCGGGAGTAAATGCAGTCAGTGGTTTCACAATACGGCGCCAGGTGGCCCACGCCTCCTTATCAATCGTGAGGTTAAATGCTTTCCTCACCCGCGCGTCGTTCATTGGCGGCTGCGTCGTATTAATGCTGAGATAGTCTATCGCGGCCTCCACCCCATCCATGTAATCTTTCTTGGACCTCATGACGTGCAGCCAGGCATTCGGCACAGTGTGGTTAAGCACCGCGTCAATCTCGCCAACCTTGTAGAGGTTCATGATCGTAGGATTGTCAGACATCGGATAGAAGTGCAGCTCATCCAGCTTCACCGTCGCCGCATCCCAATACATTGGATCACGTTCTAATACGAGTTTGTCGTAAGGTCGCCAGCTCTTTACCTTGAATGGACCACACGTCACGATATGTTCCGGCTGTGTCCATGAGTTTCCAAACTGCTCAACAATCTTGCGCGGCACGATGCGAAAAACCTGATGGGCAAGCAGCCCCAGAAAAAATGGCGCCTGTTGGACCAGGTATACC
>JBKPJS010000563.1:0-10687 GCA_046730815.1 Acidobacteriota bacterium | reverse complement strand
GGACCTCAATGTCTCGTGGGCTCGGAGATGTGTATAAGAGACAGGGCCTCACGCCTGGTCGCCCGGAATTTACTAGCGATTATCAGTATATCAACCCTAGCGACCTTCGTTTGTCTTTGGGAACTTCTGAATTTTCGGAGGAGAATAGATGCGAGTCAGATTGATCGTTCTGGTAACGGCAGTTCTCTTTTTCGCCGCGCTGATTACGGTTCCGCGGATTATCGAGGCCAAGCGCTCCCCGTCAGTGGTCGCTGCAAATGCCACCGTGAATCCCGTTCAGGGAAGAAGGCCCGAGGTAACGGTCGGCGAATCGATTCGCAATGACACCTCGCCACCGGTGCGCGAAATGAAGCAGCAGCCGGTGTTCAAGCCAAAGAAAGAGGCAAACGAGAACCCCAAGATTGCCCATTTTCACAAGGATGCTCCCGATCGCGTGGTCCAAACGTCCATCGCAGCGACAGACTTCGCGGCGGCCAACATGCCTACCGCGGACATGAACTTTGCCGGTATCCAGTTTCCCGGAGTCGCATGCAACTGCGCTCCGCCCGACACCAATGGCGAAGTTGGAGCGACGCAGTATGTTCAGAGCGTCAACGAAGGTTTTCAGGTTTTTGACAAGACGACCGGTGCTTCTCTATTGGGACCATCCGGCATCTCCACTGTGTGGGGCGGCTTCGGCGGTGTGTGTGAGTTCAACGGCAGTGGCGACCCGGTTGTGATGTACGATCAATTAGCCGATCGCTGGATCATCTCGCAGTTCGCCGGTGTGTCAGTACCGACTGATGAGTGCGTGGCAGTTTCCACTACGGGCGATGCTACCGGCTCTTATCATCGTTACGACTTTCACCTGGGTTCCAACTTCTTCGATTACCCGCACCTGAGCGTTTGGCCCGACGCGTACTACATGAGCATGAACGTGTTCAACTCTTCGGGTACAGCCTTTCTCGGCCCACAACCTTTTGCCTTTGATCGCGCCAAGATGCTCTCTGGTCTTCCTGCCACGTTCATCACGCCCGGGATTACTGGTGGATCTTTAGAAGAGACATATCTGCCTGCGGATCTCGACGGCTCTACTCTACCACCTGCCGGTGCACCAGGCGTCTATGTCGAGTGGCCTGGCCCTGGCTCTTATAAGCTCTTTCACTTCCACGCCGATTTTGTGACGCCGGCAAATTCCAGTTTTACACTCTTCGCCAGTCCTCCGGCGGCAGGTTTCACGCAACTCTGTGCGCTTACCCGATCGTGCGTGCCTCAATCGGGCACGACCTCGCGTTTGGACGGAATCGCTGACCGGCTGATGTTCAGACTTGCCTATCGCAATTTCGGCACTCACGAATCTGTAGTCGGCAACTACACCGTCAGTTCGGGAAGTGTGGCCGGAATTCGCTGGTTTGAATTGCGCAACGTAACTAATGGGCCGGTTACAGTGGCGCAGGAGAGCACCTATCAGCCTGATTCTACCTGGCGGTGGCTGGGCAGCGCCGCGATGGACAAAGACGGCAACATCGCAATTGGCTACAGCGCTTCGAGCGCTACGATCTTTCCGCAGTTACGTTATGCAGGGCGGCTGGCTTCTGATCCTTTGAACGTGCTGGGCCAGGGTGAAGCGATCCTGTTCTCAGGCACGGGAAGTCAAAGTGGTACTGGTAGCCGTTGGGGTGATTACAGCGCTCTCACTGTCGACCCGATTGATGATTGCACTTTCTGGTTCACCAGTGAGTACTACACGACGACGAGCCAATTCAACTGGCGCACACGAATCGGATCGTTCCGGTTCCCGACTTGCGGCGCGAATCCGACGCCTACTCCGACACCGACGCCGACTCCAACACCTACTCCGACGCCAACACCGACTCCTAGTCCGACGCCCGTGCCTGTGCCGAACGCGCCGACTAACCTAGTCGGGACGCCAGTGTCTACGACTCAGGTCAATCTGTCGTGGACGGATAATTCAGGAAACGAGACGGGCTTCAGCATTGAGCGCTGCACGGGCAACGGTTGCTCGAACTTTGCGCAGATTGCGACGGTGGGAGCAAACATCACGAGCTTTGCCAATACCGGGCTATCACCCAATGGGCGATATCGCTATCGTGTTCGGGCGTTCAACGCTTCGGGCAACTCAGCGTTCTCGAACATCGTGACCGTCAAGACGCCCAATCGCTGATAAAGCCACGAAAGGTAAAAAGAGTTCGCCACAAAGAAGCACAAAAGTCACAAATGAGTAATCAATCATTTGTGTTCCTTGTGCTTCTTTGTGGCGGTTCCGCTGCCTCTTCGTGGCACTAATTGATCGTGAACTCGTAGTCGTCGGCGCTCTCCGAGAGCTTTCTGTCAGCGCTGTTGTACGCCTCAACCTTCCAGCGATACGTTCCCTTCTCAAGCGGCTTATTTATTTTGAACGTGGAGTTATCGACACGCTGGTTGATGTAGGGCGGAGTGATTTGGTGGTCGTTCGGATACAGCGTGAACTTGTAGTACGCCGCATCCGGGTATGCGTCCCATTTGAGCTCCAGATCCTGCGCGCTTACCGTCGATCCGGCCTTCGGATCTACCAGCTTCATATCCCCTTTGAACAGGTGTGTCGGATTAACAAAAAGCGTCTTGTCGGCCTCGACGTTGTATTTGGTCGCACTGATTCCGGCTATGCCCGACGTCGCGAAGACGTATGAATCGGTGTCAAACACGCGCACGGTCAAACCTTCGTACTCTTTCGGTGGAACATTCGTGATCACGTAATCGCCGTCTTTATCAGTCTTGGCCTGATAGATCTTGCCGCCGCAACCGCTGAGAAACCGGCTGAACGTTTCGCACAGTTTCACCTCGATATTCTCAACCGGCGCGCCGTTATACAGAACTTTCCCCTGAACATTGCCTGTTCCCGGCGCAGGCTTTATCTTCTCGACACCCTGGACCGGGGACGAGTCTGATGATGCGGGCTGCGGGCCATTCTTCTTCGTGCACCCCGTGAAAGTGAAAGCCGTCAGCAGGCAGACAAGAGCAACCACGGATCTATTGAGCATCGCCAAAATGCACCTTTCGTTTTAGTATTGGGCAGCGGATTGTATCACTATGAAAAGGATAATCACCTTATCTCTCGTCCTGCTGCTCACGGGGACTTCGCTAGTGACCAGAGCGAAACAAGCGACGAGTCCATTTGAAACGTTCTGGCAAACCTTCAGAACCGCAGTCGGCAAACACGACGTCGAAGGTGTCGCGCGTCTTTCCAGGTTTCCCATCTCGATGTCGTACGGTATACCGAGTATCAGGACCAAGGCCCAACTCAGCAAACGGTATCGACAGGTTTTCAACGAACAGACTGACGCGGCCGTTTGCTTCGCGAAAGCAAAGCCGGAGATGAACGCGGAGAATCCAAAACAGTTTACTGTGGCCTGCCCCGATGCGGCGGGAAACGAAGTGGTTATCTATCACTTCGAGCAAACCAGGACCGGTTGGAAATTTACCGGCCTCGATAATTTGAACGAGTAGCGCCACTAAGAAGCACAAAGAACACTAAAAAATGCTTGTGCTTTTCGTGCTGTCTTGTCATTATTCCGGTCCTCAACCCACGCGTGGAAGGTGAATCATGCAAAAACTGAAAATATTGTTTGTAATCATCATCACGTTATTTGTGCTCATTCCAGCATCGGTAAGCTCACAAAGGACGAGTGTTTCGCGGCTCTTCCCTGTCTACAACAACGGCGGAAAGCCTGACCTCGTGGTTGATCCACAACGCTTCGTCGCGCAGATGGAGATTGTCGACCGGCTTTTCACTGAAGATGGTTGTGCATTCCAGGAGGGCGTGGTTGGGGGCACTGGTTATCGTCGCATTTTGCGTTTCGACACAGTGGTGATGAACAGCGGCGACGGCGATTTGGTAGTTGGCGATCGTAGTGATCCAAACAATCCCTACGCGGAATGGTTTGTATTCGCTCCTTGCCACGGGCACTTCCACATTCGTGATTTCTCCGTTTACGAATTACTCAGCACGGACCGAACGCTGGTCATCGCAGGACATAAACAAGGCTTCTGTTTCGAGGATTCTTTTAAATACGACGGCGGCAAGAGCAACGGATATAACTGCGGATTCCAGGGAATCACTTCGGGCTGGGGCGACTGGTATTACAAGCAACTGACTGGACAATGGATCGACATCACCGGAGTTCCCGAAGGTGATTACATCGTACGTGTAACCATCAATGCCGCTGGCACGTTTGACGAAGGCACAAACCGCTACACGAACGCCGTGGAAACTTCAATACACGTTCCCGATCCGCGTAAGAAGGTGACGATCGACAATTCACCGGAACTAATCGACAAGTAGACTCGGAGGAGCGCAGATGGCAAGTGGTCTCGCGGGCAGAAACATCGGCATGATCTTACTCGGCCTTTGGCTGATTCTCACCGGCCTCTTTTCAGTGCTTAGTGTAAGACTCAACTCGACAGCGACGATGGGTCTCGCTGTGCTGGCAATCATCGCGGGTTTGCTGATTCTGATACGACGTTAGCTTTATCCACAGCTTGCACAGATTCAGTCGCAATCGGTGGAATCTGTGGATGGGTTTCAAATTTATCTAATCCAAGTCCCAGAAAGATCGTCGCCACAATGAACGCCGACGAGAAGAAGTAAGGCGACGACACACCTAACGTATCAAACGACCATCCGAAGAACAGCGGCGCGATGATCCGGGCAACGCCCCCATACGTCTGTTGCATTCCCATGTAAAGTCCGCGGTCTCTCGGACTGATCACGCGCGACAGCAGCGCTGTCACGCAGGGAAATGTAAATGCCGTCCCTAACGGAATCAGCGCAACGGCTATCCCCAGCATCCACAGATTTCGCGATAGGGGCATTCCTACTACGCCCGACGCAAGCAACAGCAGTCCGAGACGCGAAAGCTTCGCTTCTCCAAGCCAGTCGACCATACGTCCGAGAAGCAGGACACGCGTAAACACCGAGATCGATCCGATGTACATGAAGAAGTAACCGATTGTTTGTTCGGTCACTTGGAAGCGAGCATTGAGGAAGAGAGCCAACACCGAGAAGCTTCCCTGAAATGCGCCGATCGAAATTGCGTAAATCCAGATCAATCGTGACGAAGGCTCGCCGGAGTGAGAGATAACGCGCCAGATAGCCTCGCGCGAGCTGCGTCTGACTTCGCCCGCCACCGGTGCGTGTTCAGTCAAATCACGCGACTCAGTCAGATACCGCGCGGCGAACCCGATGTTTATCAGGCAAAGCAGCGCCGCGATGATTCCGGGAGCGGCATGGCCCATCTGCAATGTTGCCGGCCCAGGCATTAGATCCCGTTTGCCCAAGGTGATCGCGAACGAGCCGAGAACTGGTCCCAGCGCCACGCCGAGATTAGTTGTGGCCGAGAGCCAACCGAGCGCACGCGCGCGATCCTGTGGCTCAGTTGAGTCCGCCACGTACGCCTGGATCACGCCGACCGTTCCACCACCTGCGCCCTGCACTATTCGCGAGAGGAATAAAAGGAACAGCGAGTGAGCGAAACCAAAAATCAGATAAGCGATGCCGGATGCGGTTAAAGCAATTAGTAGCGTCGGTCTGCGGCCCAGTCGATCAGAAAATCGGCCCCACATCGGCGCACTCAGTAACTGCGCCACCGTGAAAGCGGCAATGATGATTCCTACGATAATGCCGATACCAAAGTGGAATCCTAGAAACTCGACTCCGGAACCGCCGAACGTCTTCACGTAAAACGGCAGTAGCGGAAGAATCATCAACAGGCCCACCATGTCGATGAACGCCGTCGCCATCAATATCAGGAGCTTCGCCGGAATCTTCCGCACCTCTCGCCAGAGTATGTAGAGAAGTCCAATCGCAATTGCGACCAGCACGATGCGTACGACTGGCGATTGAAACGAGTGTGCGACGTTCTGTTGCAGGAGCATTTATTTACTAAGGCGAGTGTATGCTAGTCTCAGCTACGATAGCGAATCATTCTACACACATTAATTCTTAGAGGAGAATTCAGTGATGAAACTAACTGAGTTTTTTCGGGATGAATTGGACCGCGAAGTGGAACGTTCCCGCAAAGCGCTCGAGCAGGTTCCCGAGGGAAAGTACGACTGGAAACCGCACGAGAAGTCGATGATCTTTGGTTATCTCGCGGATATGGTAGCGACGATTCCGATGTGGATCACGATGGAAATCAATCGCGACGAACTGGACGTTGCTCCAGCGGAAGGCCAGGGCATGAAACGTGAGCCCAAACAGACTAGCGCCGAATTGGTGAAGGCCCTTGACGACACTGCACGAGATGCGCGCAGCGCTCTCGAAAATACAACGGACGAGCACCTGAATACGAACTGGAAGCTGCTTGCTCGCGGACAGGTCGTGTGGGAAGGGACGCGGCGGGAGATGATCCAGGACACAATAAGTCACTGGTCACATCATCGTGGGCAGATGACAGTTTACTTACGGTTAATGGGGGCAAAGGTACCTGCCATCTTTGGACCATCCGCGGACGATCAGAGCTTCTAGTGGTTGCAACAGGATTTACAGGATTTTCCAAGATGAACAGGATTATCTTGTTCATCTTGAAACATCCTGTAAATCCTGTTTACTTCGCGCGGGCGATTAGGTAGGTGATGGCTCTTCGTTCATTACCTGTAAGCGTTTTGCCCACGAGGTATTAATGTCCGGCCATTCGGACGCGGCGAAAGTCCCGCGTTCAATGGTTTCAAATCCGGCCGCAGCGTAGTTGGGAATTAGCTTCTGGTCGATAAAGTCGAGTGAGATTGGAGTGAGGCCAAGGCGCTCCATCTCGGATTGATCGCGCACCGGATCGAGACCAATAACAACCTCCAACAGCGCTCCGGGTGAACAAATACAGCGCAGGTTCTTAAGCACCGCGACATTGCCCGTCGCCACGGCTTGCAACAAACTACCCCAGGGGAAATGCACGTGCAGCTCATCGGCGACGCTGTCTAACTCAGACGGAAGATCCTCGACGGCTGCTTGAATAAACAGAACGTTCGGAGCACCGCCTTTAGCAGGCTTCCGGTGAATCTTCTCGGAGATTCTCTCCAGCGGACGAGCGTTCGGATCGATCCCGATGTAGAACTTGTGCGGGTTTCGGCGCGCAGACTGGTATACATAGCGCCCGTCTCCCGTCCCGATGTCGATGATCACGCCCTCGCCGGTATGGTCTAATGAGTTCGTCGAAGGCGTTTTTGTCCAGTTATCAGTTGGTGCTGCCACGGATTGTTTTGATCATTTTTGACTTCCCTTCTCCTGTTCAGAGTAAAGATCGAATCCAGCCGCCGTCAACTTGCATTGAGGTTCCCGTGATGTAACTCGCGCGCTCTGAAACGAGGAACGCAGCCAGCGCTGCAAACTCACGCGGCTCACCAAGCCGGCCCATCGGAATCTCTGCTTCCCACTTCGCCCTGAATTCGTCGGTGCTAATTCCCTGCTTCTCGGCCATCATCTGCGCCAGATCTTCCAAACGTTCTGTACGCGTGTAACCCGGCAGTATGTTATTTACTGTAACGCCCTCGGCTGCCACTTCGTTGGCCAGCGTGCGCGCAAATCCAGTGAGCCCTGCCCGCAAGCTGTTCGATAACATTAAACTCTCAACCGGCTGTTTCACGGCGATCGAAGTAATGTTCAGAATTCTTCCCCAACGTCTTTTTTTCATACCGGGAAGAACCTGGCGCGCCAATTCGATCGCGCTGAACAACGTCAATCGAGTCGCGTCTTCCCACTGCTCTCGACTCAACTGCTCGAACGTGCCCGCCGGTGGTCCACCTGCGTTCGTAACCAGGATATCGATGCGGCCAAATCTTTCATTGCCTGCTTCAACGAGGCGCCTGATATCGTCGACTGAGGTGACGTCAGCAGGCACAGCAAGCACATGCATGCCGCTACTTTCAGCTATAGCCGCTGCGGCTTCGGCCAGAGTGCGCGGCTCACGGGCGCAAAGCACAAGCGAAGCACCTTCGGCCGCGAGTTCTTCCGCAACCGCACGACCCAGACCACGACTTCCGGCCGCAATCAGTGCGACTTTGTCCTTGAGTCCGAGGTCCATACGCTATTTCTGTCTGAGATAATCGTCTGTTTTGTCGAGCCAGTCCTGTCGTGGTGGACTGAAGATATCGACGTCGAGAGTATCTTCGAGCGCTTCGGCCTTGTGTTGGACCAGCGAGGGGATGTGCAGCACTTCGCCGGCGAGCACGTCGATCACTTGCGCTTCGTCTGCGCCGATCCAGAATCGCAGGCCGCCCTCGAGGATATATGTGATCTGTTCGTTTTCATGTGAGTGGCGCGGCACGATCGCGCCTTTCTTGAGATAGACATGCGCCAGCATCATGCGATCGGCAGTTATCAATCGGCGGTCCAACATCTCCGACACCTTTTCCTTGGGCATCTCGTTCCACCGGTACAACGTGACGTTTTGTTTGTTCATAGCCACAGATTACACAGATTCACACAGAATTGCTCGTGAGTCCGTGTAAATCTGCGTAGTCTGTGGATTAGTTCTGGCTGGGCTCGTTACGCGCCCTGAGGATCTTGCGCAGCTTCATCCGCGCCTTGTGCAATTGCGACTTCGACGTGCCAACGGCCACACCCAGCATCTTCGCGATCTCTTCGTGTTCGTGACCTTCAACATCGTGCAATACAAAGACCGTGCGATATCCCGGTGGTAACTGCGTTAGCGCATTATCGAGTGCGATGCGGTCCACGACGGGCATCGAGTTAGGATTCTCAGTGCCGCTGACGATCTGTACAGGCGTCTCTCCTTCTTCCGTGGTCCGCTCCAGCTTCACGCTTCTCTTTCGGAAGTGCATCAAGCACTGATTGACTGTGAGTCGATGCAGCCACGTCGTGAAAGCTGAGTCGCCACGGAAGCTGCCAATCTTGCGGAACAACTGGATGAACGCCTCCTGCGCGAGATCCTCGGCCTCAGCGGCGTTCTGTGTCATGCGCAGACACAGGGAGTACACCCGCCGGTTGTGACGCTCGTAGAGCTTCTCGAATGCCGCCATGTCCCCTTTGCCAGCCGCGATTGCCAACGCAAGATCGGAATTTGGCGCCGGTTCAGGTTTTGTCGTGGCCGCCAGGCCACCGTGCAAAACTGGGAAGACTTCGCTATTAGTCATGCGAGTACACTGTGCAAACACGGGGCCACGAAACACCGGTCAAAAACGGCGGTTTTCGCAAAACTAACTCAAGAAAAATTGGGATTTTTAGACGAAAGCGGGTCAGGGGAACTTAAAGCGTGTAGTTTGTGTTAGATAATCCACAGATTACACAGATTTTACGGATTTGCTGTGTAATCTGTGGATGGGTTCTGTGTCCGACTTACGGTCGCGCAGCCGAAGTACCTGGTTGGTTCAGACCGCGGTTAATTATCATCTTCACATCTACACGTCTGTTCTGCGAACGGCCTTCTGCGGTCGTGTTATCAGCCACTGATTCCGTTTTGCCATAACCCATCGGTGTCACAAACCGGCGCAGCGGAATCTTGTGCTGCACTGCGAGGTACTGCACCACTGCTTCAGCACGTTGCTGGCTCAGCCGGAAATTCTTCGCATCACTGCCTGTGGAATCCGTGTGTCCGGCAACTTCGATCATGAATGCCCTCGCAGTTGTCGCCTTCGCGGCGAGACCGTCGAGCGCCTGCTTGGCTTCGGGCGAGAGGACGGCACTATTCGTGCGGAACGTGACCGAAACTGTCTCCTGCACGTCGTAGTCGTCAAGAGATGAAACGCGCTCGTTTACAGCCTTAACTTCAGCGCGCGCTTCGGCTGCCACCGCATATAGCTCATCCATCTGACCAGCCACCCGTTCCATATTGGCTTCCACCGGACCTACACGCGCCTCAGTCGTTTGTGCGGCGCGCATGTCGGATTCTCTAAAGCGAATCTTGTCTGCGACCAGTTGACCCTGCGCATCGCCACGCCCTTCAACTTCGACGATTAGGCCTCGCAGAATGTCCGTCACGGGATATTTCTTGCCTGAGCGAAGGAAGCCTCCGTTGGTCTTGATGCTGGTATCGTCAGTTATAAGAACCTGATAGTCGGTGCGCGTGCGATCACGGATCGTGAAAACGTCGGCATCACGGTTGATCACCACACCTCTAAACTTCATTTTTGCGCCACTCGGAACGGAACGCGCGTTCAGGCTTCGCTCGCGAGTCGCTGGTGTAGTTGTAGTTGTCTGTGTGGTTGTTGTCACCTGGCCCAAAACGGCGGGCGCTACCGACACTAAGACGGCCAGAATGCAGCCCACTGTAAATCTTCTAAAGCTCATAGTTTTGCTCCTTCATTGCCTCTTCGAGGAATGCGTTTTGACGCACTCCAGGGCGCGTCTTTTATGTCGGGGGCAATTAGTGAGTGGGGGTTGGAAAAAGAGTAGCAAAAGCGGCCAAAAAATTAAAGCTTATGTCTGAATTAGAATAATGAACCCTGCCTCGGATTCGCTTGCATTGGATTCCCTTGCTTTTGATTAGCGGCACGCCTGCGCCTGTTGGCCCCGGCAGTGCGTCCATTGAATGATGGTGAGATTGCATTTTCGTGACGAATGAGCGCGGTGAGGTCCGCCTGGGGCTTAAGCTTGGTCTCAACTGTGCGAACAAACCGCTCCAGCCGACGAAAGCCGTCGACCTTCTCCGTATCGCCCACTTTCGCGGCGTCGAGCGAGGAACGAAGGAAGTTGAGC
>JBKPJS010000562.1:0-15053 GCA_046730815.1 Acidobacteriota bacterium | reverse complement strand
ACCCTCTCGCGCCCTGTAAAGCCGCGCCTTTATAGGGCCCACGTCCGTGCCGGTAATCTCGGCTACTTCGTTCAAGCTCAGTCCTTCATATTCGAAAAGAATGAGCGCCTCACGTTGAAGTGGAGGCAAACTAAAAACGGCCTCTCTGACCTGGGCTGCCAACTCTTCATCGAGCAGTCTTCGCAAAGGCCCTCGCCTCGGCGACTCCTTTGGCTCTTCGTTGACTTCATCCAGGCTAGTCTCGCGTCCCTGGTTTCTGAAGTGCTTCATGGCCAGGTTCCGCGCTGCCGCATACAAGTAAGTTTTCAAAGAAGCTCGCTCAGGACGAAAGTTCTCAGGCTTGCGAATCAAACTGAGAAAGCAGTCGTGCGTCACGTCTTCAGCAATTTCAACCGAGCCCAGCAACCGGTAAGCAAAACGAAAAATTGGTTCCCGGTACCGGTCGTACAACTCCAGAAAGGCTGCCTGGTCACCCTCTCCTGCCTTTTGCAGCAAAAGCTCGTCTGTAGTTCTCTCGGGCAATCAGCGCTCGATCCTGCAGGATTTGCTCCTGCTATAGTTACCTAAACCCAGGAAAAAGTTACGGTCCCGAATGGAAAAAACTTGCGCGCCGCAGTGAAATACTGAATATCGGGCGAATATTATCCCCGCGAGGGCGGCAAGTACATACTCTTTTGCGTTTTTGCCGGGCCAGATCGACCAGATCCCTTTATCAATCAGGGCTTAGGATGCACTCAAAAGCCAAACGGTTGACGGGCAAACACCCGGCATCTAAGATGTTTTGGTCCGCTTCGAGCTTCCAATGATGTTTCCCGCAAAGGCGCAAAGGCGCAAAGAACTCAGGTCGTTTACTTTTACGGATACGTCTTTGCGCTTTTGCGCCTTTGCCGGAAAGTCCTTGCTTTGCCTTGCCCTTCTGGTGCAGCCCCTCTCTGCTCAGCCCTCACTCCAACCAGAGCGCGAACAGTTACTGAACGGTCTGCGCCTCCTTCTCTGGCTAAAAGCCGGCAGCCCGGACGTTGTCCTTAAACTGCGAATCAACAGCGGAGCCGCTTTTGACCTGACTGGTAAGTCAGGCCAGATGGCCCTCCTTGGCGACTTACTCTTCCCGGATCCCGCCACAATCGATTTTTTCACTGACGAAATGGGTGGGAAGCTCGACGTAAGCGTAACCTATGATTCGACCACGATCACGATGGTTGGCAAGGTCGCGGAATTCGAGCAGATCGTGGAAGTCTTACGCAATGCCTTGTTAGCTACACAATTAACGCCAGAGGTCGTGACACGTATGCGCGAGGCACGCATCAAGAGCCTCCGCGACTTGTCCGTTGCGCCAGCCGAAGTTGCTGACCGTGCCATTGCAGCCAGACTGTTTGGTGACTTTCCGTATGGACGTCCAGTCGCAGGCTCACCTGAAGACGTCGGTCGAGTTGACCGCGCGGACTTGATGCAGGCTCGCGATCGCTTTTTGAATTCAAACAACGCCACGCTCGCGGTCATCGGTGGAGTGACAAAACCCCGCGCGATGAGAACGCTGCGCCAGTTACTCGGCCCATGGCGCAAAAGCGAACAGATCGTGCCCACCACCTTTCGCCAACCCACGCCTCCAGACGCGCGAACACTCATCGTCAACATCCCTGGACCAAGTGTCGAGCTCCGTTTGGCTGTGCGCGGTGTTTCCCGTACTGATCCCGACTTCCACACTGCCGAGCTCTTAGCGAAACTCGCACACCACCGGTGGCAAGGAACAACTCCTGAGTTAGCTAAGCAGCCAGTCTTTGTCAGAAGCGATGCTTACGTACTGCCTGGAGCGTTTGTGATGGGCGCTGGAGTTAATAGTCAGACCGTTGTAGACACACTCGCGAATGCGCGTAAAGTCATTGATTCATTAATGACTACGCCGGCCACTCCCGATGAGTTGGAGCGAGCGAAAACAGAGGTAATTAACGAAATCACAGCAGTGCTGAGCAAACCGGAGTCATTTCCCGATCCGTGGCTCGACATGGACACCTATCATTTGAGCGAGGCACAAGATCAAATCGCTTTGCTGAGATCGGTAACAGCTACGGACATTCAGCGTGTTGCTAGTCGGCTATTTAAAACTGGGAGCGTCGCGACAGTAGTAACCGGCGAGACATTGCAACTCAAAGCGGCGCTGCAAGGACGTCTTCAATATGAAGTGCTCGGCGAGATTGCGACGCCAGTTCCATCACCAAAACCGGCAACTAAACCAGCAGGCAACGACAATCCCTTGTAATCACAAATTGTTCGCAAGCGTTCTGCAACCAAACCTCCATCAGATTTGGCTTAATTGTGCCTGAGAACGGAGCCGCAAAAGAGCATGCGGGCCGCGTTCGCGAAATGTTTGGATCTATCGCGAAGCGGTATGATCTTTTGAACCATTTACTCTCCGGCAACGTCGACAAACGTTGGCGCCGGATTGTAGCGAACAGGGTGCGCGAAAAAATTTCGTCGAGCAGTTCGCGCATACTTGATGTCGCATGTGGCACTGGCGATTTATCGCTGACGTTATTTGAAACTACGGGAGCAGGAGTTGTCGGAACTGATTTCTGCCGGCCGATGTTGGATATCGCGGCCGGTAAGATGTCTGGTCGTGTTCGCTTGATCGAGGGTGATGCGTTGGACCTGCCCTTTCGAGATGGCACATTCGATGTGGCGACGATCGCTTTTGGATTGCGTAACCTGTCGAATGTCGAAAGTGGTCTCGCGGAGCTGTCGAGAGTTTTGAAACCGGGTGGTTGGGTGGCTGTGCTCGAGTTTTCAAAACCAGCGAATGCGATTCTTCGACCAATGTTCAATCTGTATTTTAGAAAACTACTGCCGTGGCTAGGTGGCCTTATCAGCGGTTCGCGAAGCGCCTACACCTATTTACCGGTATCAGTTCAGAAGTTTCCGGATCAGTCTCAACTCTCGCTCCTGATGGAGCAGGCAGGTTTTGTTCAGGTTGGATATGAAAACCTGACGGGCGGCATAGCGGCCTTGCACATGGGCAGAAGGCCGAATTGATCTTGGGATTGGTTGCAGCAAAAGTTTGCAACCAGATACGTAGTCCCGGAGTGTGGTTTGGTAAGCGCGCGGTTGTCGGGGCTGTGCGAGTATTCGGACCGTGCTCCGGGCTACGTTTATTTTGGGCCGCAGATTTACGCAGATAAACGCTGATCTTTTGATCGGCGTTCATCCGCGTAAATCTGCGGCCCGTGTTATTATGCGCGGAAGTGAGCATCCTGAAACGCCTGCTTATTCTGCTGCTGGTTGTTTGGACCGTCGTCTCTCTCGTAACACTATTGATCGAACTCGTTCCCGGTGATCCGGCTGTCGCCGTCCTGGGCGAACAAGCGACGCCGGAACAGTTTGCCCAGTTTCGCCAAAGGCATGGGCTGGATCGTCCTCCCTTCTTCTTCTCTTTTCCCCGCGATAGCAACGACCAACGACACTTCGTCTGGCACGGCGCAGACAATCGTTATACAGACTACTGGCGCTCGCTTCTCCACGGCGACATGGGCCTGTCGTTTCGCAACGATCGACCAGTTATCAGTCTGATTCTCGAACGCTATCCAGCAACAATAGAACTCGCCATCCTCGCCATGATCATCGCGATTCTGCTCGCAATTCCGCTCGGCGTGATTGCCGGCACACATCGCGGCACGCTGATCGATAATTTCGCCTCAGTCGTTGCGCTGCTCGGCATCAGTCTGCCTAGTTTCGTGATCGGACCGATGCTGGTCTACGTTTTTGCCGTCAAGCTCGGCTGGCTTGCGCCGTCGGGACGATTTGACTGGAGCGACATCATCCTTCCGGCGTTCACGCTGGGCGCAGCACTTTCGGCAATCCTGACTCGTATGGTGCGCTCGTCGGTGATCGAGGAGCTGGGTGAAGACTACGTTCGCACGGCCCGCGCCAAGGGCCTAAGCGAGCAAACCGTTGTTTACAAACACGTCTTAAAGAATGGCCTGATTCCGGTAGTCACTATCCTCGGTCTACAACTCGGAGTCTTACTCGCCGGCGCAATCATCACTGAGAAAATTTTTGGCTGGCCAGGCTTGGGACTACTGCTCGTCGAGGACGGAATCGGAAAGCGCGACTATCGCGTCGTGCAAGGGTGCGTGCTCGTAATCAGCATGACCTACATCATTGCGAACCTGCTCACCGACATGGTGTATCGATGGCTGGACCCACGCATTCGTGTAGGCTAGGGACAGGAATCTTGTAATCATGAAAAATCTTGCAAATCCTGTCTCCTTATGAATCGTCTCACAATCATCGGCCTGATTATTGTCGCGGTGCTGGTTTTCGTGGCGCTGTTTGCGCCGTGGATCGCGCACTACGACGTCGGCGCCACAGACCTCTCAATTCGTTATCTTGCACCATCAAGTGCACACTGGTTCGGCACCGACTCGACTGGCCGCGATATCTTTTCGCGAGTCGTCTTCGGCGCACGTATTTCGCTGAGGGTCGGCATCATCGTCGTCACGGTGTCTGCGATTATCGGAACAATCCTTGGCGCAGTCGCGGGTTATTACGGCGGCTGGGTAGATCGATTTGTATCGGGTTACATCTTCAACGTGTTTCTCGCATTTCCCGGTCTGCTGCTGGCGATTGCGATGGTGGCGTTTCTCGGCGCGGGTTTGAACAAACTGATTTTGGCGTTGTGCATTATCGGTTGGGTCGGTTACGCGCGGCTGATTCGAGGCCAGGTGCTGAAGGTACGTGAATACGATTTTGTTCAGGCGGCGCGCGCGTTGGGCGCGAGTGATGCGCGCATCCTGCTGGTCCACATCCTTCCGAATGCGATTCAACCTCTGATCGTTCAGGCAAGTTTGGGAATGGCTGGAGCAGTGCTTTCGGAAGCCGCGCTGTCTTTTCTCGGACTTGGCGTCCCACCGCCTGCACCTTCGTGGGGGGTGATGATTGAAGAGGCCCGCGACTTATCGACTTTGCAAGCCGCGCCGCACGCGCTAATCTTCCCCGGCGTCGCCATCGCGCTCACGGTCCTCGCGTTCAATTTCATCGGGGATGGCTTGCGTGAATATCTCGATCCAAGACAACGCGCTCGATGAGTGACCTCGCCATCTCCATCCAAAATCTTTCGAAGACTTATCCGGCGCCGTTTAAGCGGCTGCGCGCCTTCTTTCGCCGGCCCGTTAAAGAACCTGTCGAAGCACTGCGCGACGTTTCGTTCGAAGTTAACACGGGCGAGATTTTCGGTTTGATTGGACGCAACGGCGCAGGCAAGACGACGCTAACGAAGATCGTTGCGACTCTGGTTCAACCAACGACCGGCGCCGTCACGGTGCGCGGTCACGACAGCGTAAACCAGGACGAATACGTGCGCAGAGAGATTGGCCTGGCCACAGCCGAAGAGCGAAGCTTCTACTGGCGCCTAACTTCGGAACAGAATCTCCTGTTCTTCGCGCGGCTTCACGGCCTGGCGGATCGCTTCGCAAAGCAACGCATTAAGGATCTGTTCGCCAGGCTCGAGTTGGACGAAGTCGCGCGACGGCGTTTTGGTGAGCTTTCAACCGGCAACAAGCAGCGCCTCGCGGTAGCACGCGCGATGTTGGCAAGTCCGCCTGTGCTTTTGCTTGACGAACCCACTCGTTCACTCGATCCGCTGGCGGCGGCGCGCATGAGAGACATGATCCGCTCGCTTGCGCAACAGGATCCGCCAGTGACTATTCTCCTCACGTCGCACAATCTCGCAGAAGTAGAAACCCTCTGCGCGCGCGTGGCGATCATCAGCCGCGGCCACATTCGAGCGATTGATACACCGCGAAAGCTGCGCGATCTCACGTCGGAATCCGAGTTGGTGCACATAACCATTGCGAACGGCGAGAAGGTCTCGTTTACACGACAGCACAATGACAATTCGCTGGATGAGACAATACGAAAGCTGCAGAATCAGGGCGAACGAATCATCGACATCGAGACAGAACGAGCGACGCTGCTCGACGTGTTGGAAAGGTATGAAACCACGGATGACACGGATACATCCGTGTAATCTGTGGTTAAAAAGCCGATGAACGCACTCAGATTACTACCGCGTCGAATATTCGCTTTTGTAGCGCGCGACTTCCGCCTGTTCGTCAGCTATCGCATGCAGTTCTTCCTGCGAATTGTCTCTGTACTTGCCGTTGTGACCACGCTTTTCTTCATCTCTAAGATCTTCGCCGGCTTCACCGATCCGCAATTCTCGCAATGGCGAGATCCGCTTGCCACCTGGCTCACAGGTCTCGCCGTACTCAACTACTTCATGACCGGCTTCTCGAGCCTGGCAAACTCGATCAGGCAGGAACAGATGCAGGGCACATTAGAAAGTGTGTTACTGACGCCGATAAATCTGCCAACGGTAATCGTCGCGAGCTCAGCCTGGGACTTTCTCGAAACGACGTTCTTCTCTTTCCTCTATCTCTTTTTCGGTCGAGTTTTCTTCGGCGTTCAGTTTCGCGGCAGCTTCTTTCTCGCATTTGTTTTTCTTTTACTGACGACAGTCGTGCTTTCGTGTTTAGGCATACTTTCGGCGAGTTTTGCGATGGTCTTCAAGCGCGGCGATCCGTTTGGAGTCTTTATTGGCGCGGGCTCTGCCCTGTTTTCCGGAGTGTTTTTCCCAACACAGTTACTACGAACATATGCCGGCCCCAAGCTCGGAAGCATCTCTCTCATTCTTCCCACAACTCATGGCCTCGACGGCATCAGGCAAGTCTTGATCGAAGGCCACGAGTTGGCACAAGTTACCCGCCCGCTCTTCATACTGCTCGGATTCCTGCTCGTACTGCTTCCCTTGTCGCTGTGGGTTTTTGGCCGCGCGGTCCGGCGCGCTAAACGTGAAGGAAGTCTGATCCAGTATTAGACAGGATTACAGGATTTTCATGATTGACAAGAAAGAATGCTGTTAATTCTGTAAATCCTGTAATCCTGTCAATTGTGCTACCATCACTCACGTGTCTCTCGGCGTCGCAGAAAGCGTTCTCGATCTCATAGGCCAAACTCCCCTCCTTCATCTTTCCCGATTCGCTAAGCCGCCGCTCGCCGGCATTTACGCAAAGATTGAATGGCTTAATCCGGGCGGATCCGTCAAAGATCGCGCGGCGCTCGGAATGATTCGCGACGCCGAAGAAAAAGGCTTCCTCAAGCCCGGCGCCACGATCATCGAGCCAACTGCTGGAAACACCGGAATTGGGCTCGCGGTGGTGGGAGTTGCGCGGGGTTACCGTGTTATCCTCTGCGTCCCGCGAGGCTTTGCTGAAGAGAAAATGAAGCTTATCGAAGCGCTCGGTGGCGAGATTGAATACGTTTCGCACGAAGCAGGAATGCAAGGCGCGATCGACCGTTGCCACGAATTGGCCGCGGCCATCGACGACAGCTTTGTGCCCCAGCAATTTGAGAATAATGCGAACCCGTGTTTTCATGAACTCACGACAGCGCGCGAAATTATCGAGCAGATGAACGGCCAGATCGACGCGGTCGTGATTGGCGCGGGAACATCCGGCACGTTCTGCGGCGTCTCGAGAGCGGTGAAGAAACAGAACCGAAATGTTCTGTGTGTACTGGTGGAGCCGGAAGGGTCGATTTACGGTGGTGGACCACCTGGCCCAAAGAAGATTGAAGGAATTGGCCAGCGTGATTTTATTCCGAAGATTTACGATCCATCTTTAGCAGATGAGATCATGATGGTCCAGGATGAGGAAGTTTGCGCAGCGCTGAAGAAGATCGCCAGGCTTGAAGGACTCCTTGGCGGCTGGTCGTCGGGCGCCGCAGCCGCTGCGTCGTATAAGATTGCCGAACGGCTCGGCCCAGGGAAACGAATAGTCACCGTTTTTCCTGACGGCGCCGAACGCTATCGTAGCCAGGGAATTTTTGAGTAAGGCACAAAAGTTCACAAAAAGCACAAATGTATTGGCGAAAGTTGTTTGTGCTTTTTGTGCTTCTTTGCGGCATTGATATTTTTTTGAGGCAAACCTATGGGGTTCGCAACTACAGCCATTCATACCGGATCAGAACCTGACGAGAGCACCGGCTCCGTAACGGTCCCAATCTATCAAACATCTACTTACGCCCAGGACGCGCTCGGCAAAAACAAAGGCTACGAATACGCGCGAACTCAAAACCCGACGCGTTCCGCGCTCGAGCGAAACCTGGCAGCGCTTGAAGGCGGCCGTTTCGGTTTTGCGTTCGCATCCGGCATGGCTGCGATCGACGCGACGCTGCGACTCGTAAAAGCCGGCGAGCACGTCGTCGTCTCTGACAACACCTACGGCGGCACGGCCCGTTTGTTCACTCGCATACTCGCCAACTACAACCTCGAGTTTGATTTTGTCGATACTTCCGAGCCATTGAACGTCGAAGCCGCGATCAGGCCAAACACAAAGATGGTGTTTCTCGAGACGCCGACGAATCCGGTGATGATCGTTACGGATCTGAAAGAGGTCAGCGAGATCGCGCATCGCGCTGGGGCACGTGTCGTTTGCGACAACACCTTCATGTCGCCGTACCTGCAACGTCCGCTGGAGTTCGGTTGTGACATCGTGGTGCACTCGACGACGAAGTACCTGAATGGTCACTCCGACGGCATCGGTGGCGTAGTTGTTTTGAATGACGAAGAGGACGCGAACTGGATCGGTTTCGTGCAAAACAGTGCGGGCGCGATTCTGTCGCCGTTTGACTCCTGGCTCGTGTTGCGCGGCACGAAAACGCTGGCGCTGCGTATGGAGCAGCACGACAAAACGGGACGTGCTGTCGCTGCGTTTCTCGAAGAGCATCCAAAGGTGAAGAAGGTTTATTATCCCGGCTCTGCTTCGCATCCGCAGCATGCGTTGGCACGACGCCAACAGCACGGTTTCGGTGGAATGGTGGCGTTTGACGTCGGCTCGATGGCAGCGGCGCGCATTGTGCTCGAGTCTGTTAAGCTTTGCACTCTGGCGGAGAGTTTGGGAGGTGTTGAGACGTTGATTTCGCACCCGGCAACGATGACTCACGCCTCGGTTGACGAGGCGAAGCGCGAACGTCTCGGAATTACTGACGGACTTGTGCGAATCTCCGTCGGGATCGAAGATACTGACGATATCATCGCCGATTTGGATCAGGCGCTGGACAAGGTTTAAAAGTCATCCACAGATTAAACAGAGAGATCTGTGTAATCTGTGGATGGATCTATCCAAAGTGACAGCCAAACTACAGAAGGGTTACAATCTCCCGGTTCTCAGCCAGACTCTCTAATTCGCTCTCCTTATATGATTGTAGAGTTATACGCCAAATCAGACGTTGGTAGAGTTCGACGTGGCAATGAAGACAACTTTCTCGTACTCGATCTGTCGACTGAACAAACGTGGACGGGCGCCGATGGCGCTACCCCACCCGAGAATTTGACCCGTTTGAATTTGGGCGACAAAGGACTCGTTCTCGTCGTTTCTGATGGTATGGGAGGAGCGCTCGCGGGCGATGTTGCCAGCCGGATGGCCGTCGACTCAGTGAGGAAGATGCTCATCGGAGAAGGCGACGCATCCTGCGACCCGGATCTCGATCTGGTTGAGTGTTTGAAGAGCGCTACTCATTACGCCAACAACGCTATTCACCTCAGAAGCCAGGAAGACTCTCGCTGCGCCGGCATGGGCGCCACGTTCACTGGGGCCGCCATCCGAGGCGAAAGTTTGGACTTCGTGCAGGTTGGGGATAGTCGCGGCTACGTCATACGCAAGGATCACATCCGTCTCGCAACGAAAGATCAGTCTCTTGTGCAGCAACTCGTAGATGTTGGGCAGATCAGTGAGTCGGAAGCCGAGACGCACATGTTCAGGAACGTAATCCTGCAAGCTCTAGGCGCGCAGAGCGAGGTCACTCCTGTCACAGGCAGGATTCGCCTGCGCCAGGACGATCTGGTGTTGCTTTGTAGTGACGGCTTGTCAGGGAAATTACGCGCCGAGGATATTCAGCAGATCGTTCTCAACAGCAAGGACGATCTTTCAAAGGCTTGTGACGCGTTGATTGACGAAGCGAACAACCGCGGCGGTGAGGATAATATCACCGTCGTGCTCGCGCACTTTTCCGGCGACGATCTCGAGCCTCCCGCCACCGATCGGATCACGATCGAACTGCCACCACTCGAAGAAGATAAGACGCTCGACGACACCTACGAAGCCGATACCGAACCACAGTAATAAGCCGCAGATGAACGCAGATGAATGCAGATTTAAACCTGTATTTATCTGCGTTCATCTGCGTTCATCTGCGGCTGATGAATCCAAGGACTTCTGGCGCCAGTCGGGTTCGCCTCCGATCCGTTTCACGTAGATCGAAGCGCCTTCAATGCTTTCCACACAGACGCGTTCGCCCGCTTCCAAAGGCGGTTCACCCGGCGCGGGATATGCGGTCCAGGTTGACCCAAACACTTTCACCGCGCCTTCCTGAAGCGCTCCTTTACTCGAAGAAACAACGGTGCCGATCTTTCCCGGCAGAGCGTCAACACCACTGCGCAACGACTCTCCGGTTTTCTCCCGTGAAAAGTAATTAATAAAGATCGTACGTGACGCGGCTGTCAGTGCGATTGATACGAAGGCGAAGATCAGAAACTGAAGGACGAGACTATCGATGCCGATGAAACCGGCGAATGCGGCTGCGAGAGCGCCGATACCAAACCACAGCAAGACAAAGCCGGACGTGAAGATCTCGGCGACAACAAGTATCGCTCCCAAGATGCACCACAGAACCCAGAACCAATCGCTCATCGGCTGTCAGCCCTTCGCCAGATTCTTCAACACGAACCAGATATTCGCCGGCCGCTCAGCCAGCCTGCGCATGAAGTAAGGATACCAGTGTTTTCCGTAAGGAACATAGATTCGCAGGTTGAAACCGTCGCGCGCGAGCTGTCGCTGCAAGTCACGCCGCACGCCGTAGAGCATCTGAAATTCGTACTTCTCTTTCCCGATACCTTCCCGTTTGGCAAAGTCGATCGTCGCATCGATCATCTTTGGATCGTGCGTCGCGATGCCGTGATAAACGCCACTCGATAACAACAGTTGCATCACCTTGATGTAGTTCGCATCGACGTCCTTCTTGTCAGGAAATGCCACTTCCGGTGGCTCAAGATACGCCCCCTTGCATATTCGAATACGCGCGGGAAGCTTCACCAATTCCTGCGCATCCGCAAACGTGCGATACAGGTACGACTGCAAGACAATTCCGACGTTGTCCAGTCCAAACTCAGAGCGAAGTCGCTTGAAGATATCGATCGTCGCCTGTGTAACGCTCGAGTCTTCCATGTCAACTCTCACAAAGTTGCCACGGCGATGAGCCTCTTCAACAACTTGCCTCGCATTCCGGTAAGCCAGTTCCGGATCGATAGCGAGGCCAAACTGCGTCAGCTTAATCGAGACGTTTGAGCGAATCTTTGTCTCGTCGATCTTCGCGAGGATGTTTCGATACTCCGCGACTTCCTTGTCCGCTTCGGCGGCACTCGCAACTGCCTCGTTCAGATGATCGAACGACGCCGTACAATTTTCTGTATTAAGCTGCCGAATAATGGGAATAGTTTCGTCGATCGTGTAACCCGCGACGAAGCGAGTCGTAAGTTTTTTGAAGTATCGAAAGCGTGTGGCGAAATCCTTCAAGCCCTCCTTGCGGGACAACCAAATCAGCGCACTTCTGGTGATCATCTGTGGTCCGTCTCTGTGGTATTCTTGGCGACGCCTTTGCCCACCAATTCAAGGAGGAACATTTGCACAATAGGCTCAGAACAAGGAACCGCCCGGGATGCGATTGAAGCTCGTAATAGCCGCTTCATTGCTCGCGGCGATTGCGGGTGCCGGTTCCTGCATCGCGCTTGTGTTGGGTGTCTTCGCAGTGTCGTCATGGTCTAATCCCGGTTTGCTGGTGACTTCTACCCTTTTGCTTCCTATTGCATCAATAATCTTTGCTTCTATCTTTGTATACCGTCATACAGCGCGCCGTAGAAAACTTCAGGCCTTTCTAACCGCCACTCTCTCCACGTTGCTCACACTCGCTCTGTTCGTCGGCGCATCGATTGTGAGTTCGCGCAGAGGACTGATGGACCGTCCACAGCCGGTTGGGCCACAGGTGACCTCAGGCGCTGCTCGGATTTAATCCAATCTCTTTCTGGACCGGACGCAGAGCGTCGATCACGAAGCGGATGTGTTCATCCAGACTCACTCCCAACTCTTCAACACCTTGCCTGATGTCGTCGCGATTTACGGATCGCGCGAATGCCTTGTCTTTCAGTTTCTTTTTAACTGAAGAGACTTCCATGTCGTCAAGGCTGCGCGAAGGTCTCACCAGCGCGCACGCCACCAGAAAGCCACAGAGCTCATCGGTGGCGAAGAGTGCGCGCGCCAGGTCTGTATCGCGCGGGACGCCGGTGTAAGTGGCATGGCCCATGATGGCTCGGATGATTCGTTCAGAGTAACCTCGGCCGCAGAGAATATTGGCGCCTGTGAATGGGTGCTGATCCGGTGCGGGAAACATTTCGTAGTCGAAGTCGTGAAGCAGTCCGACTATACCCCATTCATCTTCATCGGCAGGTCCCTCTGCGTAACGTTTCGCGCAAGCGCGCATGGCGGCTTCGACGGCGAGGGCGTGTTTACGCAGGCTATCGCCCTTTGTGTATTCACACAATAATTCCCAGGCTGCGGCTCGATCAGGCATGAGTGGGTTTTGTAGCACGGGTGAAGCCACGCGGCAAGAACAGTTAGCCACAAAGAGGCACAAAAAGCACAAAGGATAAAGAATTGGTCGTCGCGATTGAGGATCAGCTTTGTGCTTTTTGTGCTTCTTTGTGGCTACTTCGCGTTTGTGGCGAGATACCCGGGGCGGGCGCGGATCGCAACGTTCTTGCGCGCAGTCGTGACCTTGATCTTGCGGTAGCGTTCGTCGCGCTCTTTGTTTAGCGGATAATAACCAAGCATGTACTGTGTGCGGAGCTCCGCAGCAATCTGCGAGAACGCGTCAGGCAACGAACCTAACGTGTCTGCGCGCAAAAGCCGTCCGCCAGACTTCTCCGCCAGCGCCTTGAGATAACTGTCAGCAGTTAAATACGCCATGTCGAGCATCGCGGTGATCGAGTCGTCCGGCTCCCGGCGCACAGTGCGATCGCTGGGAGGTGTCGAGCCCGGCACGCGCGGCATCCGATTTCGATCGTTGGGATCGGGAGGAATCTCGCCCGGATCGCTCGAAGGCGCTGGACCCCGACTCGGATCCGGATATCTGTTGCGCTCCTCCTCGCGACGCCGGCGCAGGATCTCATCCGCCGATGGCAATCCAAATGGACCAGTTCGGCGCTGAGTGCCTGATGTCGGAATTGGCTCATCGCTGGGAAACGTGGGCGCTGTCGTGCCGCTTGAAGGAGGTTGCCGGATGACGCCGATCGTTGGCAGTTGTGGCGAACCTCCAGAAGCCTGTTCGCGGGCCAGTCGCTCGGTGGTCGCGCGCGTGTCGTAGCGAATCGGATAGACTACCACTCCCTCTTCATCCAGAAAGCGCACGTTGCGTTCAAACGTCGCGCTGTCGCTGTGCCAATCCATCCCGTCAGTAAAAATCACGATCGCTTTACGACCACGAATCTTGCGCACGGTATTGAGTGCCAGATCCATCGCGTCGTAGACTTTTGTTCCCTCGCCCGATCTCGCGCCGTTAATCGCGGTTCGCAAGACTTCCCGATCGTTGGTGAACTCGTTCAGATCTCTAATCTTGTCGTCAAAAGTGATCACCTTCACACGGTCCGCCGGCTGCAACTGCTGCACAAAAGTGTAAGCTGCCTGCTGTATTTGCCTGAGCTTGTCTTGTGTGCTCGAGCTCGTATCGAGCATTAGCACGACGTGAAATGGAGCAGAGACTTTTCCAAAGAACGCAATCTGCTGCGCGACGTCATCCTCTGTAATTGTGAATTCTTCCTGACGAAGGTCGGTTATGTAGAGGCCTTCTCTGTTGGTTGCAATTACGGGGACCGTTACCAGATCGGTGTCAATCTTCAGGGTCTCGATATCCTGAGGCTCTTCCGGAGGCGTCGTGACTGGTGGTTTGGGTGGATTGGGTGTTTGACCTGTTGGTTTGGATTGGGCGAATGCGGTAGTCAGCGCGATCGCAACCACCAAAAATATTGAAAAGGCGCGACGCGACGTGGGCGAAAGCATTCAGTCCTCCTCACGCAAATCAGTAAACTGGACTTTAGTTTAGAACGAAGGAAAAGCCAACCGGCGCTACGATGTTCGTCATTAGCATAACGTTGTAGACAGGATTGCGGGATTTTCAGGATTAACAGGATGTCATTTAAATCTTGTCAATTCTGAAAATCCTGCAATCCTGTCTAAACAGGCTTTGCGTCTTTATGCCCTTGGGGGAGATAATGCCCGCGTAGTCATTTCCCAATGAAATCGTTACTTCTCGCAGTTCTGGCGGCATATCTGATCGCCGCAATCCATTCAATCCTGGCGTTCGTCAACAAGCGACGCTCATTGCAACGCGTCGCGCAATGGTCGATGGTCGCCGGATTCGTCTTGCACACCTGCGCCTTGATCGCGGATTGGGTAATCGACGGCCATTACCCGCTCTTCTTTTTGCGGGAAACACTTTCTTTCTTGGCCTGGGCGCTTGTAGCGCTCTACTCGCTCGTGCTCTATCGCTATCGCGCGCAGGCGCTCGGCGCGTTTACGATGCCGCTCATCTCGGTGCTGACGTTCATTGCGTTAATCATCGGCTCCGGTTCAACCAACGCTCCAGCCGCTTTCTCGGCAACCTGGTTGTTCCCGGTACACACGACTCTTTTGATCTTCGCTTACGCGGCATTCTTCATTGTCTTTATCGCGAGCGTGATGTACTTACTTCAGGAACGTGAACTCAAACTCAAAACGTTCGGCGCGATTTTTCATCGTCTGCCGTCACTGACAACAGTCAACGAACTGGCAACAACCGCCGGCGCAGTGGGATTGACCCTGCTTACCCTGGGCATCGTGACCGGCATGATTTGGTCGGCTTCACGCTACGGTCGAGTTTGGCACAACGACCCAAAAGAGATCTTTGCGCTGCTCACC
>JBKPJS010000561.1:0-11005 GCA_046730815.1 Acidobacteriota bacterium | reverse complement strand
GTGTAGACGCCCAATTCACCAATTTGTTCCCGAAGAAGAGCAAGAAAATAACGCAGCAGTAGATTTAAAGTCTAAGCGCCTAGCCTCACCGGCACATTGTGGGCTTCCACGCCAACTCTGCTCGTTCTTTATCCACAGATTACACAGATTCTATTAATCAATCTGTGTAATCTGTGGATAAGACACGAAACCAGGGCATTACCTCACGCCGCCTGCACTTGACCTTTACGGTCGTCCGGGGCTTTTTCGCCTTTCTCTTTCGCCTCCGGTTCGCCTTGCTTCGCAGCGGCGTTTTCGATTTCTGAGTTGATCTCGCCACCTACCAACACTGCCGCGCCGGTGAAGTAAAGCCATAGCATCAGTATGATCACCGCACCAAGCGAACCGTAAGTCGCGCTATACGAGTTGAAGAAGTGCAAGTACACACGAAATGCGATCGAGACCAGCAGCCACAGCGCAACTCCGATCGAAGCGCCAGGCGTCAGCCATTTCCACGACTGTTCGCGCAAATCAGGCGCGAAATAGTAAATCAAAGCAAACGCGAGAATGATGCACGCAAGCACAACCGGCCATTGAATGATCTTCCAGGCCAGCGGAAACACCGGACCCAATCCGTAGCTGCTGGCTAACCACTCCGCAATGTGACCGCCTGCCACCACCAGGAGAAGTGCTGAAATAATTAAGATTGATAAAACGATCGTCAAACCGATGGCCGTCAGTCGCTGTTTCCACCACGGCCGAGTCTCCTTAAGATCGTACGCTGTGTTGAGTGAGGTAGTGATCGCCCCTAATCCATTGGACGCGGCCCACAATGCAGCGAGAATTCCGAATGACAGTTTACCGCCGCTGCTCGCCGAAGAGATTTCCACCATCGTGGAATCGATCAGTTGAAAAGCCGACGGCGGCATCACGCGGCTGAGGTAATTGAACAACTCGTGACGAGTGCCGGTGCCCGAGCCCACGACGATGCCGATTATGGACGTCAGAAAGATCAGAAATGGGATCAGCGCCAGCAGGAAGTAATACGACAACTCGGCTGCGCGGCCGAAAACCTCGTCTTCCTGAATCTCGTTCCAGACTCGCTTTGCCAGTTCGCCCCAACTGAGATTGCCTAATTTCCAGAGTGATGCCATAGCAGTGCTCCCCCGCGCTCGCTCCTCGCAAATACCGTAGCTTTCGTGAAAGCCTAAGTTCTCCAACACTTTGACTTCTTTCGTGTCTCAATAAGAATCACGAGAGCTATGGAGTCGTACGTTTTTTCGCGCTGAGGTACAATGTGGCCCCCTCAAAAGAAATCGTTGCCGGGATTGTCGATCCGGCACTTCTCCATTCGACGTACCAGCGGAGGAGCAATTTTAAAAACCTAAAGAATAACGAAAGGAAAGCTATGGCAACTCAACCAACGAACGAGCAAGCACGACTACATTTGAAAGTTTACGATCTGCGGCGCGAGGCACGGCTGCGCCAGGCCCGCGACTGGTTTCAACAGAATTACAACGCCGAAACGATGGAAGAGGCGATGAAAATTGGAGCCCCCGGAACGGAACACGGGACCTACGTGGGAATGGTGATTGGCTATTGGGAGCAGGCGTGCGCGCTGCTCAATTACGGTCTGCTCCACGAAGATCTTTTCTTCGAAACCAGCGGAGAATTTTTCGGAGTGTGGGAACAGCTCAAGGCGGTCGTGCCGCAGTTTCGCGCGGCCTTCAAGGACCCAAACATGCTCTCGAACATGGAAAAAGCTGCCCAGAAGTTTGAAGCATGGAAGGACCAGCGCGCCCCCGGGCATATTGCCGCGATGCGTGAATATATGCAGCAGGAGCGAGCAAAAGCTAAAGCCGCTGGGAAGTAGTTGTACGCGAAGGCGTTACATAATTCGAGCCCAGGGTGGGAGTGTAAGCGACAACCTTGGGCCCGAAGTTTATGTTTCACGCAAAAGGCGCAAAGACGCCAAGAGATCGCAAAGGCGTTTTTATTTGCTGTCTTTGCGCCTTTGCGGGAAACATAACTATTTTATTGACCTTCCAAACTACCTCTAAGTACTATATCTCCTGTCCTTCAACCTGAAGGACACTGACGCCATCTCCTTCCGACACTCCTGGCTCGCGTTAGCCAATCCACCTAAGGACAAATATATGAACAGTACGAAATGCGTTGAATGCGGCTTTGTGGGCTGGTCAGACCTTGAAAATTGCAAGGCTTGCGGCGCCCCCTTGAACCAGCGTTCGACATCCCTCCCACTCGCAAGTCCCGGCTACGATTCCTGGGACCAACCCGAGCAAAGCCAGAAAAAAGGTTTGGCAATCTTTTCCCTCGTGCTCGGCATACTCAGTTTCCTTACTTTTGGTCTGGTGGGCATCGGCGCAATTCTCGGGATCATCCTGGCAGTCGTCGCCATGGTCAGGGCCAAACGCGAGCCATGGAAATACGGGCGGTCACGGTATGGCCGTCGCCGGTCTGACTCTGAACATCATGGGGCTCGTGAGCGTTGTTTTCGTCGGGATTATCGCCGCAATAGCCATCCCGAACTTGCTTGCTTCTCGCATGGCGGCAAACGAAGGTTCAGCGGTCCAGTCGTTGCGAACAATCTCCTCGGCTGAGGCGGCCTATTACAGCAATTTCCAAAAATACGGAACGCTGGAAGAATTGGCCGCTACTAATTTAGTCGATCCCAGGCTCGGCTCAGGTGCGAAGAACGGTTACCAATTCACAGTGGTATTGGATGAGGCAAATCCGGAAGGATTCGAAGCGCTTGGTGTGCCGGCAGATTATCGAAACAGCGGCAAGAGATCTTTCTACGTCGATGAAACGTTCGTCATCCGTGCTGCTGATAATAACGGTGGGCCATCATCAAAGCTGGATGAGCCGCTACAGTCAGCGGGCGGTTATCCGCGCGAGGTGCGTTACTGATAGGCTTTGCACGCGCCTGCGAAGCAGGCTCTCAGAATTTGTCCGGAGAAAGAACCGCCACAAAGAAGCACAAGAGGCACAAAAATCAGCAGAAACATTTTGTGCTTTTTGTGCTTCTTTGTGGCTGGAAGACTTTGAGGCCTGTTCAGGGCCACTGGATGACTTTTGCTTTCGGCGCGCCGTTCTTCGCGGGCGTGATTAGCTGAGGGCTCAGACTATTGTTTGCTTTGGTAGAGCTGCGCGATTCGGTTTTCGCAGGAGCTGCGACTACGGGTGGCGCCGCCGGCGCTTCCTTGATCGGCACATTCTCAACTACGTTCTCAGCGACAGGAGACCGGGACCGGGTCGGACGTACTTTCCGAGCACCATGATTGCGCACCGCATCCGTAACCGGAAGTTCAGCAGTCTCAGGTTCGGTTGCGCTGACAGACGACTCACTGCTCGGATTCGCAACACTCTCCGCCGCGACGACTTTGTTCTCCGCCGGCTTCGATGGAACTTCTGCGGGCAGACTGCGCGCCGGCGATCCTCTCCAGACAAACACGCCAACCGCGCACGTAGTAGCCACCAACAAAACGGCAGCGACGCGAAGCGCAAAACTCCCCTTCATAGATTCGAGCCGCGAAACAAACGCCGAACGCGCTTTAAAACTCTTCGGCACTTCCTGCACCTGTACCAGCTCCCAAATCTCCGGCGGCTCTTTGAGCGTCTTCACCACTGCGGGCGCGGGACGAGCAGGTTGCACCAGCTCCGGTGGATCTTTCAGCGTCTTCACCACCGCGGGCGCGCTACGAGCAGGTTGCACCAGCTCCGGTGGATCTTTCAGCATCTTCATCACTGGGCGCGGTCGGGGAGGAGCGTCTCTTTCAAGATAACGAACAACTTCTTCACACGTGCGCGCAGTGGCCCACATCCGCGCTGACGCACCACAACGCGTCACGACTTCAGTCTTCGCGCCGTGCTCGATCAAAATCCTGACCGTTTCCGTGTGACCAAAGAACGCGGCCAGCGCAAGCGCCGTGAATTTATCGTTGCGCATCAGGTTTGGATCCGCTCCGTGGTCCAATAGCACGCGAGCCACCGGCGTGTGGCCGTGGTAGGCGGCGCGCATGAGCGCAGTGATGCCATGCTGATTACGCGCATTCACATTACTGACGCGCGGCAGGATGCGTGCAAGCTCTTCCACGTCGCCAGTCTCCGCCACACGCCACAAATCCGACGTCGCAGCATCCGGCAAAATTCGTTGTTTTAGGCTCGCTGACATAATCAAGGCTATTCGACGATCATGATTCGATCACCGGGCTTCACCACCGGGTCCGGCACTTTTCCTGATTCAATGTCTTTCAGCTTATAACGAGTCACAGCCAAAAAACCGTTGCCATCGTCTCGCCCAAGTCGCGCTTCCTTCGGCTTGCCCGTAACACCGCCGGCCGAGATGATCGCTTGCGTGAGAGTTAGGCCTCGTCGAAAAGTCTTCTCGCCCGGCTGCTTTACTTCACCTCCGATGTAAACAAACTGCGTCACATTCGGGAGCAGCGTTATCACGTCGCCCGTGCGAACCAGAAGGTTCATCTCGGACGATTGGGCGAGGTCGACTTCGAACGTCTCATTCGATTCGTTTCTAAGGACCGTTGCTCTTGCAGCTTCCGGCAACGGCTGCGCATCGGCAACCACGACGTAAAGTGGAATCGCTTCTCGTCTCAAAATCTTTGTGCCTGAGTCTTTCACGAGTCCACTCACGAGGACTGTATGACTGGCATAATCGCGCACTCCCACAGACACCTTAGGGTTGTCGATCAAAGCACGTCGCTTCAGATCACTTTCGATCCTGGCGCTGATTTCATCGACGGTGAGACCAGCGGCGTGCAAAGGTTCAGCGAGCATCGGATGCTCGAGAAAGCCTGCGGGAGTAATGGTAAAAAGCGTCGATTGTTGTGAGGCGGAATCGTTGATGCGAATATCCAGCACATCGTTCGGTCCAACGCGATAAATCTTAGTGAGTGCTGACTCATTCGCGGCGGCGGCGTTGACTTCTTCACTTGGCTTTTCAATCTTTTCCGTTTTTACCGGCTCAGCCTTTTCCGTTTTTACCGGCTGCGGAGGCGGCGCGGGACTAACATTCATTGAAACCTGGACGCCCACTACTGACGACGAGCTTTCGGAACGTGAGGCGGATGGCTGTGCGGCGCTTCCGCCGTGCGCCATCGTGCGAGCAAGTGATAACCGGTCACGAGCTTCCTGATCTCTTGGATTTATCTCCACGGCCCGCTCAAGACTCTCGACGGCCTTCTCGTACTGACGCAGGTCGAAATATGCATGGCCGAGGCCATAATGCGCGTCAGCGTTTGCGGGATCCAACTTTATTGACCGTTGAAAGATTTCGATGGCTTGTGAGTACAGGCCTGCCAGACCGTACTTCACCGCCTCTTTGTAGAGTCGTTTGGCTTCAGCCCTGGCTTCCGGGGAAACGATTCGATCAGCGGATCGATTATTCGTCGAATCGTCTGTGTAACTGGTGACTGTCTGCGCCGAGGCGGGCGCCAGACAAAGAGCACAAAAAATTAAGCCGACGGCGATAGTGAGCGACTTGAACATCAGAACCCCCTTGAAGGAGTTGATAAGTAAAACGCCGCACGGTAGGGGGAGATTCGGAGGTGGGGCTCCACCGAACAAACGCACAATTCAGGAAATCGGTGTCTTGCTTATACCATCTTTAGCAACTTAATTCCAGTATTTCTGAAACGCCGCAAAGGCACAGAAAGCACAAATATTATGATTTGAGCTTTCTGTGCCTTTTTGTGGCTAAAACTAAACTCTGGCGCGCTTCGCAGCTTGTGGCTTTGGCATCTGCGAAGATACGTCAGACAACTGTAGCTCGCGTTCCCAATGACGATGGCGCGCGATGCCCAGGATGAAGTTCTCAGCCAGAGTCGCCACCGGCGCATCTCTACTGACGATCACGCCCGGGTCTTGAAGATCACCCAGACCTGCCTGGGCCAGCAACTCAACACCCGCGCCACTTGCAGCGATCGTCTTGCAGTGGTTGTAAGCCTCATTCAAGAAGAAGAGTGCCTCCGGTTCGGCTTGCAACGCAGCCACACTCGCTTTCCCGTCAGGAACATACACCGCGTCGAACAAAACAGATGCAGCCGTTAACAGACTGCAATCAGCATTCAACGTGTCGCCATTGGCACCGATCAGTACTCCCAACCTCGGCGCCACTGTCATTGCTATTGCGCCTGCTTTCATGAGCGCCATCTTCATCTCAGCCACAGCAGTATCGTTGAATCCGTCTGCGACTAAGAAAGCGATCTTCCGCGTTTTGATACTCTTCAGAGTGAAATTCGGATTGTCGACCATCCTCAAAGCAGGCGAAGGCTCGATGTCCTCAATCAGTCGTTTTGGCTGAAACTTTCTTGGATCGCCGTCAGCCGGCACGCTCATATTCAAAGGCTTATCGAGTTTCTTCGGCACAGTCAGACCAAGTCCAGCAGCTACTCGGTTAGCCAAATCGGTATCGACCTGCGCCAGCAAGTAAAGCATGCGCTCGCGAATGGGCGGTGTTTCAACTTTGCCCAACTCGAAACGCAAGGCACGCACGATGTGGTTCTGCTCCGGCTCTGACTGGCTTCTGTAGAACAGAGTCGCCTGGCTAAAGTGGTCGAAGAAACTCACGCTGCGCTGACGAATTTTTTGTGCGTCGATTCTCTCGGCGTAACTGGCAAAACCACTCATGTCCATTCCTGCCTGAAACGGACACCCGCCTCTCAGACTGTTGGGATCGTAGCTGGTCTGTCCTCTATTAATAGTCTGGCGCATGAAGCCATCGCGCTGGTTATTGTGCAGCGGCGCCACTGGCCGGTTTATCGGAATCTCATGAAAGTTTGGACCACCCAATCGCAGTAACTGCGTATCGAGATAGGAAAACAGGCGGCCCTGCAGCAACGGATCATTCGTGAAATCGATTCCGGGAACGATGTTGCCGAGGTGAAACGCGACCTGCTCAGTTTCGGCAAAGAAGTTTTCCGGATTTCGATTTAAGGTCAACCTGCCAATGCGCTGCACCGGCACGATCTCTTCCGGAATGATCTTCGTCGGATCGAGCAGATCGAAATCGAAGCTGTGCTCGTCTTTCTCTTCAACGATTTGCACTCCAAGCTCCCACTCCGGATAGTCACCGTTTTCGATTGCTTCCCAAAGGTCGCGGCGATGGAAGTCAGGATCTTTGCCGGAGATCTTCTGTGCTTCGTCCCAAACAACTGCATGTAAACCAAGCAGAGGCTTCCAATGGAACTTTACGAAACGAGCCTTTCCCCGTTCGTTGATAAACCGGAACGTGTGCACACCGAAGCCTTCCATCATGCGATAGCTGCGCGGGATCGCGCGGTCGGACATTACCCACATGATCATGTGCATCGATTCCGGCATGAGTGAGATGAAGTCCCAGAACGTGTCATGCGCTGATGCAGCTTGCGGTATTTCGTTGTGCGGTTCCGGCTTTATGGCGTGGACCAGATCGGGAAACTTAATCGCGTCCTGGATAAAGAAGACGGGAATGTTGTTTCCCACCAGATCGAAGTTTCCCTCCTGCGTGTAGAACTTCACGGCGAAACCGCGCACGTCGCGCGCCAGGTCCGTTGATCCGCGAGATCCGACAACAGTAGAAAAGCGGACGAATACTGGTGTTTGTACCGAAGGGTCCTGGAGAAAATGTGCACTCGTGTAGTCGGCCATCGGTTCATACACTTGAAAATAGCCGTGTGCGGCTGAACCGCGCGCGTGCACCACGCGTTCCGGTATACGCTCGTGATCGAAGTGCGTGATCTTCTCGCGAAGGATGAAGTCTTCCAGCAAACTTGGACCACGATCCCCGGCTTTAAGTGAGTTTTGATTATCGTTAATGCGAACGCCCTGGTTGGTTGTAAGGAATTCACCCGCTGAGTCTTCGAGATTCGGCGTCAGCTCGTCTGATTTCAGGCTGGGCATTCCCTGGCCCATGCTTGTCGGTAGACCATTCCCCGATCCATTCGATCTATTTTTTGCATTTGTTCGTTTCTTTTTGTTTCTATTGTTCCTCGCTTGGCTCATGCTCCCCCCTCTCCCGTTCTTTGAAGTGCTCGCCGCAAACTACCTGGCGCCTGCTTTTTTAGTTCTCGCCTTCTTCGCTTTCGCCGCGTCTTCGGCCGTAGTTACGTCCTGCTCTTCTTCGGGCGGCGGCAGCACAGCGGGCATGCCGAGCGCTTGAATCCACAGTTCGCGAGTCCACCCCTGCGTGTGATAGAGATGTTCATCCTCTTCTTCTTCCACCTGCTGATACGCCGGTAAGATCAACGACGACTCGGCGTCTTCTGCATTCTTTGCAAGCTCACCCAACAACTCCCAGTTCAGATGGTCCTTGGTCTCGGCATGTACCACACATTCGGCGGCGACAATTTCTGCCGATTGAGGATCGGTGGATCTCAATGCCATCTCCATTGCCTTCACCAGCGACGTGCCAATGTATCGAACAACCTTGCGGCCCGGCGTCTCCGCGTCGGGATCCAGCTCGAGCGCGATCAAAATGTCTGACAAAATCTGCACGTGGTTTTTAGTTTGTTCGAGATATTTGTTCCACTCTTCTCTCAAGTCCTTGTTAACTGCGCAACGCAAAGCGGTGGAATAAATTTGCACTCCGCCCTTCTCGGTCTCCAAAGCCTGATACAACAGATCGGTAGGAACTTTTGCGAGTAGCGTTTTGTTCATGGTTTTCCCTTCCTGATTGATTTTTTGCCGAAAGCTTTTCGATCACTTCTTTCCATAACAGTCAGGCGTATCCGCAGATTACGCAGATTATCTGTGTAATTTGTGGAGAAGCTTTAAGCAGGAGGCAGCGCCGGCATTGGTCTCCTATTTATTCTTCGCGACTTCGCCACTCCGCCTCGAGCCGTGATTATCCGTCTGACCATGCTCCTTTCTATGAAAGGCGTTGGCGGTAGCGCCGTTACCGGCTCGGCAGCCATCTCCTGTAACACTCTCTGAACTGGTTGGAGCTTTTCATAAAAATGCACGATCACTTCGTCCTTCACCATTTGACTGAGTGCGCGACGCAGCGCCTCAACCTCATCCAACACGACTTCACATTCCATCGCTGGCGAAGTTTCGCGAATAGCGCGGCAAAGAATATTCGCCACGTCACCGGGTTGGCGTCCGCGCAGATCGCTGTCCTCTCTCACAATCACTCTGTGAAAGCCTTTTGCAGCCACCCGCGCGGCGCGATCGATGATCGCATCGTCGCGATCGCCCGGTACGGCGATCACTCCGGTTACTCTCCTGTCCTCCCACTGTGAAGCCATACGACAAATCGCATTGAAGGCGTGGGAGTTGTGCCCGTAGTCGACCATCACGTGCCCGCCGTTCAAGCGATAAAGATTTGCGCGGCCGGGATTGTTGGCCCAACTCGAGAAACCCGCCAGGCCCTGCAACAGGACGTCCTGCTCCACGCCAAAGGCACGACACGCCGCCACCGTTGCCAGTAGATTAGCAACCTGAAAATCTGCCGCACCATTCATGACCACCGGCAGCATTGAAAGATCTGCCATCCAATACTCGGTTTCACCAATTGACTCGTGCAAAGCTTTGTTCTTGGCCAGGTAAGCAGTGCCCCCGCTCTGCAAATGACGCCTGATCACCGGGCTATTTTCATCGAGTGAAAAGTAGACCACCTGCCTCGGGAGCCGGTTGACACGCTCGCACTCCATCAGCTTCACCAGGTGTTCGTCATCGGCGTTCAGAATCAGAGTGCCGCCCTCTTTCACGCGCTCGGCCACTAGCGATTTGATGTAAACAATGTCTTCAATTGTTTTGATACCGTCCTGGCCCAGGTGGTCGTCGCTGATGTTTGTCATAACTCCGATGTCAGACCAGTCGTAACCCAAACCACGTCGTAAGATTCCTCCTCGCGCGGTCTCGAGCACAGCCGCTTCCACCGCTGGATCGGCAAGCACCACCTGCGCTGACTGTGGCCCGGTTGTATCTCCTTCCACGATTCTCTCGCCGTCAATGTAAATTCCATCGGTCGTTGTCATGCCGACGCAAAGACCAGTCTCGCCGAGTACGTGCGCAACCATCCTTGTAACTGTCGTCTTACCATTTGTTCCAGTGATCGAAATTGTAGGTATGCGACTAGGCGCGCCCGGCGGAAAGATCGCATTGACCACCGCCTGGCCCACGTCGCGCGGCGTGCCGGCTGAGGGGTAGTGATGCATTCTTAGACCAGGCGAAGCGTTCACCTCGATAACTCCGCCGCTCGTGATTGGCTCAGCGATATCCGGTATCACCAAATCGAGGCCACAGATGTCCAGACCTATGAGCCGCGTCGCTCGCTCACACATGCGGGCAATACTCGGATGAACTTTCTCTGTAACGTCTTCGGCAGTAGCTCCGATTGATAGGTTCGATCGGTTTGAAAGAATAATGTGTTCGCCTGCCGGTGGAACCGTGTCGAGGGACATGCCTGCATGATGCAAATGCGTGATCACGTCGGAATCAACCTTGATCTTGGTCAAAGGTTTTTCATGACCGTCGCCACGCAACGGATTCTTATTCTCAATTGCGATCAGGTCGCGGATTAAGTTAACGCCGTCGCCGATCACGTGAGGAAGCAAACGCTCACTCGCTGCTACCATCCGGCCGGCGACAACCACGACGCGGTAGTTTCGACCGCAAAACATTTCTTCGATGAGCACCGCGGACGAAAACTCCTGCGCGGCGTCGAAAGCTGTCTTCATCTCTTCCGGAGTTGAGACTTCAAGCGATACTGCCTCACCCTGCCGTCCATCTAATGGTTTGACGACAACTGGCCGTCCGAGCTGGTCGGCAGCGCGCGTAGCGTCTTCGAGAGAGTAAACGACTTGTCCTTTTGGAACAGGGATGCCATTGCGCTGCAAAACCTCTTTTGTTTCATCTTTATCCTGGGCCAACTCGACGGCGACCGCGCTGGTCTGATCGGTCATCGCTGCCTGGACGAAACGAAGGTACTTTCCATATCCGAGCTGAATACGATTGCCTGAGCCGTCGCGCCTCCAAGGGATGTTGCGCCTGTTGGCTGCCTCAGTGA
>JBKPJS010000560.1:0-5914 GCA_046730815.1 Acidobacteriota bacterium | reverse complement strand
GGTATGAAGTTCGCCGTCGACGACTGGTTGTCAGCCGAAGCAACACGTCCTTGTATCTCGAACGAGTCGAGCCAATTCGATTGCAACGGATCATCGTAGGCGATGGTTGCACTTTTAACCCCAGGCACCGCAGAGATGCGTTCCAGTAACTGCTTGTGAAAGTTGTTGATCTGATCCGGTTCTCGATACTTCGACGCGGGAAGCATCAGCCCTGCCGACAATACTCCTTCAGCCTGAAATCCCGGATCGACTTGCTGCAACATCCAGAAACTTTTGATCAAGAGTCCTGCGCCAATCACCAGCATCACCGCGATACTTACCTGAAACACTACGAGCAACTGCCGGAACCGCAGGCGGCTGGCGCCTGGTCCTGAAGTGCGGCCACTCTGCTCGAGCGTCGTGTGTAGATCGGGTTTCGATGCGTGCCACGCCGGTATCAAACCGAAGATCAAACACGTGCCGAGTGAAATCAACATCGTAAATCCGAGCACGCGCAAGTCGAGATTAACTTGCGCCAGACGCGGAACGCCCGCGGGAACAAACTGAAGCAACACCTTCGTTCCGAGTGAAGCAACAGCGATTCCCATGGCAGTTCCGAAAAACGAAAGCAGCAATCCTTCGAGGAAGAATTGCCGTACGAGCCGGCCGCGGCCGGCGCCGAGAGCAGCGCGGATTGCGATCTCTTTACTTCGTCCCGCATGTTGGGCCAACAACAAACCCGCGACGTTCGCGCACGCGATCAACAGCACCAGGCCCACCGCGCCCAGCAAAGTGAACAGCGCCGGCCTGACATTTCCAACCACCTCATTCATGAATTGGTTGACTATGATTCCCTTGCCGCGATTCGTTTCATGCTCCTGCTCAAGCCGCGCGGCTATCGTATTCATCTCCGTGGCAGCTTGATTGAGCGAGACTCCAGGTTTGAGCCGAGCGATCGCGCCGATCACGTGTGCCGTTCGGACCGCGGCCCATTGTGGCGTGAAAGACATCGGCGTCCAGAATTGTTGTTGCTGTTCGTCAAAAGTGAGGTGTCCTGACGTAGTGGGCCATACCGGATAAATTCCGGGCGGCATAACACCGACGACTGTGTAGCTCGCCCCATCGAGCGTGATTTGCCGGTTGATGATGTTCTTGTCGCCACCGTAGCGACGTTGCCAGAGGGGATAGGCGAGAATTACTACTTGTCCTTTTCCGGTTTCGTGTTCTTCCGGCAAAAAAGCGCGGCCCAGAATTGGATCGACTCCAACCACCGCGAAATAGCCCGCGCTCACGCCGGCGCCGGCGAGTTGCTCTGGTTCACCGTCGCCGGTGAGCGTCAATGAATTAGCGCCGAACGCAGCCATGTCCTGGAAGACAGTGTTCTGTTTCTTCCAGTCAAAAAAGTTTCCCGGCGAAACGCGCCAGCGTCCGTGTGTGGGCACGTTCTCCCAGAGCGACACGAGGGCGTCAGGTTCGCGGTACGGCAGCGGGTTGAGCAACACTGCGTTGACAACACTGAAGATTGCGGTGTTTGCACCGATACCCAACGCGAGCGTTAGCACGGCAATCGCGGTCACACCGGGATGTTTCCAAAGCATCCGCACGCCATAGTGCAGGTCTTGCCAGAGTGTGTTCACTTCAAACCTCCTTATCCACAGATTACGCAGATATTTCTGTGTAATCTGTGGATACTGCTTTACTCATACCTGAGCGCGACTAGAGGATCGACTTTCGTCGCACGTCGCGCAGGAATGTAACAAGCCAACAACGCCGCACCGGCCAGTATTAGTGCGTCGATCAGGAATATCGCCGGATCGGTGGCGCTGACGTCATAAAGCAACGAAGAAAGCACCCGTGTTGCCGCGAACGCTACAAGCAAACCCACAACAATCCCGATTAGCGCCAGCGTGAAACCATTGCGCAAAATTAACTTCAGCACATCGCCGGCGTTTGCGCCCAGGGCCATACGTACGCCAATCTCGTGTGTTCTTTGGGCCACTGAAAAAGCCATGATGCCGTAGATCCCGATGGCGGCCAGGACTAAAGCTAACGCAGCAAACAAACCCAAAAGAAACATGTTGAATCGTCGCGGGGCGATGGAGTCGGAAATTCGTTGGTCCATCGTCATCAGACTCCCGATCGGCTGGTCGCGATCAACTGCCGCTAGCTCACTTCGCATCGCGTTAACTGCCTGCAAAGGATCGTTCACGGTGCGCACGGCCAGATAGAGCGGTGGTACATTGCCGTCGGCAAAGAGCGGCTGGAAAGCGGGTATGTAAAGCTCAGGACTATCCACAATATCGAGTCCGCGATGCTTTACGTTTCCGACTACACCGACAATCTCGTACCACTTTGGATTGTTACTCGAGAAAGAAATGCGCTTCCCGATGGCTTCGCCGTTGGGCCAGAACTTGCGCGCGAAGGCGCTGTTCACAATTGCAACTTGCGGAGTGTCTGGTAAATCGTGCCGCGTGAAATCACGGCCGGTTAGCAACGGTATCCCCATCGTGCTGAAGTAGCCGGGGGTTACGAACCTGACTTGTTCGTCCGGTCGTGATTGGCCCGCTGGTGTGGGTTGGTCCTGAATCGAAAAACTGCGATCGCCACCACCGCCGCCAAACGGCAGTTGGTTGATACCGCCGACAGCCTTTACTTCCGGTCGCGCCTGCAAACGATCGAAGAGCTGCTCGAAGAAAGCGTGGCTCTTGTTGAAGTTTTCGTATTTAGCTTCCGGCAGGACGATACGCATGGTCAGCAAGTTGTTTGGATCGAATCCCGGTTTGACTTCCTGCAAGCGCAGCAGGCTTTTGACCATCAGCCCCGCGCCGATCAGCAATACGAGTGAAAGCGCAAACTCTGAAACGACTAACAAATTTCTTAATCTAAGCCGCCGGGAGGTGTCACCGCCGCTACGTCCTGCTTCCTTGAGCACGTCATTCAAGTTTGTCCTGGCTACCTGAAACGCCGGCGCGAGTCCAAACACGACTCCGGTCAGGAGTGAAGTGCCGAGCGTGAACAGGACCACGCGGTAATCCAACTTGATCTCTTCCAGGCGAGGCGTGTCTTTTGGCATCAGCAGCACCAGCACGCGTACTATCCAAACCGCCAGGGCCAACCCTGCTGCACCGCCAAGAAACGAGAGCAAAACACTTTCAGTAAGAAACTGCCGCACGACGCGAGTCCGGTTTGCTCCCAATGCTGCACGAATAGCGAATTCGCGGTAACGCGAGGTGGCGCTCGCCAGCCGGAGGTGCGCGACGTTTGCGCAAGCGATTAACAGCACCAGGCCAACAGCGCCCAGCAACACCAGCATGGCGCGCCGGAGGTTGCCAACAAGCTCTTCATGCAATGAGCGTATTGTGGTGCTAAAGCCGCTGCGATACGTCGAGGTGTGTTCTCTCGATAGGCGTGACGTTACCGTATCGAGGTCTGCCTGCCCCTGGGCCTGAGTAACGTTTGGTTTCAGCCGGGCAATTACATTCAGGAAATGAGAACCACGATTGTCTTCCTCCAGCAGATCAGGTGAAAACGCGAGCGGGATCCATGCTTCGGTATCTTTATCGGGGAAGTGAAAATCGGCAGGCATGACGCCCACGATGGTCAGCGTGCGGCCGTCGAGTTGGACCATCTTGTTGATTACGGCAGGGTCGCCGGCAAATCGTCGCTGCCACAAGGAATGACTAAGAATCACTCGCGCGTCGTTGCCATATTGATCTTCTTCGGGGAAGAAGTTGCGGCCCAGTGCGGGTTGCAGGCCAAGTGTAGAAAACAAATTCGCGGAGATGGCCGCACCGCGCAGTCGTTCGGGCTGATCGACGCCTGTCAGATTTAAACCCTGCGTGGCGTAAGCAGCTATGTGGTCAAATGCCTGGCACTGCTGTTGGAAGTCTCTAAACTCAAGCGCTGAAATCTCGATCTCTTCGAGGCCGGCCTTATGCAGATTGCCCCAAACGACCATCAATTGCTCGGAGTTCGGGTATGGCAGAGGGCGCAATACGATGGCGTTGACGACACTAAAGATGGCGCTGTTTACGCCGATTCCAAGCGCCAGCGTCAACAAGGCGATCGCTGTGAATGCACGGCTCTTAAACAGAATGCGAATTGCATAGCGCAGGTCTTGTGAGAGTGTGTTCATTCAGATCTCCGTAACCACAGATTACGCAGATTTTTTCTGTGTAATCTGTCGATAGTGTTTACTCGTAGCGCAGCGCGATCAGTGGATCGACCTTCGTTGCACGACGCGCAGGCAGGTAACACGCCAGCAGCGCGACACCCGCGAGCAGCAACGGCACCGTCACAAACGTCAACGGATCTACAGCCTTCACGCCGAAGAGCAGTGAGCTCATCAGACGTGTCAATCCAAGCGCTGCCGCGATGCCGATCACGGCGCCCAGCAGCGTCAGTCCCATTCCCTTCCGCAAAACCAGGAACAGAATGTTGCGCGTGCTTGCGCCGAGCGCCAGTCGCACGCCGATCTCGTTCGTGTGTTGCGTAACGAAGTAAGCGAGCACGCCGTAAATACCGATCGACGCGAGCAACAGCGCAAGCGCTGCAAACGCCGCCAGCATGATCATTCCCATGCGCCGCTGCGAAGCTTCTTCGCCCAGCAACTCCGCCATCGTCGCGACGTTTGAAATCGGCTGATCGGGATCGACTTCACGAATAATCTGTCGCACTGAACCAACCAGGTTGGACGCGTCGCCTGACGTGCGCATCGCAAGATCGCGTGGTACGAACCAGGGCCAGTCCGTAATCTGCTGGTAAGGCAAATACATCTCAGCCTTCACCGGCTCGTCGAGTCCCATCTGACGAATGTCCGCCACGATTCCGACGATCTGTTTCCATTGTTTTCCCGGCTCATCGGGATCGCCCACCTTGAAACGGCGGCCGAGCGCGTTCTCGCCGGGCCAATACTGACGCGCCATCGTCTCGTTGATGATCACCACCGGCATCGATTGCTCGTTGTCGCGCTCGTCAAAGTATCTGCCTGCGCGCAGCGGAATGTTCATCGTCTTCAAGTAATCCGCGCTGACCTCGCGATGGTTAGCGTCGTACGCCATTCCCGGAATTGGCGACTTCAGTCCTTCCGGATAAAAGCCGCTCGTTCCACCTTTCCACGACAGCGGCACCGACGTGCTATAGCCTGCTGACACTACTCCAGGCAGATGCTCCACGCGTTCGAGCACCTGGCGGTAGAAGTTGTTGCGTTGTTGTGGTGCCTTATATTTCTCTAGCGGCAGCACGGTGCGCATCGTCAGGATCTTTTCCGGTTCCAGCACCGAATACTGACCAAAGATTTGAAACAACGTTTGGATCAGCAGGCCTGCGCCGATCAGCAACACGAGCGAAAGCGCGACTTCAAAAACGATCATCGCGCTGCGCAAACGGCCCGTCGCAGTCATGCGTGTGCTACTCTGTTTCAACGATTCATTCAGATCTACTCTCGCAGATTGCAACGCGGGCACCAGGCCAAAGATGATTCCCGTCACGATCGAAATCAAAATCGTGAATAAAAGAATGCGGGTATCGATCTTCAAACTCGTCGCCAGCGTCATCTCTGCTGGAACGAGTCCCTGTAGAAACGTGAAACTCCAGTAAGCAAGCAAGGTTCCCAGCACGCCTGCGAGCAACGAAAGCAGCAAGCTTTCGGTCAGTAGCTGTCTGACAACTGCCGGCCGGCTGGCGCCGAGCGCCATGCGCAGTGCGATCTCCCTACGTCGACCAACCGCACGCGCTAAAAGAAGGCCGGCGACGTTGGCGCATGCAATCAGCAATACAAAAACAACGGCGACCAGCAGGACCACCAGTGAACTGCGAGCATCGCCGACGAGTTGATCGCGCATCGGCATGACGACGGCGCCGAGCTTTCCATCGAAGGTGTCGCCCGGATGGTCTGTCGCGATTCGTCGCATGACAGCGTTCATGTCAGCCTGTG
>JBKPJS010000559.1:0-3447 GCA_046730815.1 Acidobacteriota bacterium | reverse complement strand
AATCAGCGTCGCGCCTGGTACGTTTGTGCCGGTCACTACGCCGTCTGTGACTTGCTGAGGATTGAATGCTTTGCCGTCGAGACTAAGTTCCGCGTCGAATTTTCCAGGTCCCCAACTGTTTAGCACTGCTCGGACAGTGTCTTGGCTCACGCCCAGAAGATTTGCAAACGCGCTTAGATCAGGCGCGGCCGCCACTATCTTGCCGACGTCGAGATCGCGATTGGCCCAGCCGTCGAGTCGATGCCCAATGCCGAAGGCTGATGAATTGTCCACCGTAGAGTGGCAAATCGCGCAGGTAATTCCGACTGAACTTAATGAGTCGCCCTGAAAAAATCCCTTGAGACCGACAACTGCATTGAGCCTGAGCAGCGCAAGCGTTGTCGCCGGATCATCAAGATTGACACGACCTTTTCTCAAGTCGTTTATGAGTGGTGTGGGAAGCGCATCCAAATCAACCTTCAGACCGAGATTCAGAGCTGTGGTTGGACTGATCCCCGGACCTACTCCGCCAAAACTCGCGCCTTCGATTGCCTTATGTAATTGCAGCGAGCCGCCCCAAAAGACCTCGTCGCCAAAAGTATCAAAACGAAAAGTTTCTCTTCCATCGTTAAGCAGCTCGTTAGCATTCGCAACGATTTGCGCGTCGAAGTTCCTCAGTTTCTTTTTCTTTGCGTGACTTTGAGCAGGTGGTGAATTTTGTACGAGGCCTATTCTGACAGTTTGTGCGCGACTTCTGCTGACCAGCGGCAGCGCGATCGCAACGCCCACGAGCAGCATAATCGCGACGTACAATAATCTAACGCGCAGGATCTCTTTAGCTGGTTTTTGGGTTCCAGTCCCCTTCTCTTGATTTGAAAACATGGCCCTCCCTCCGTGCGGCAACGATCAAAATTGGGCGATTCGCGAGCCTGAGATTAAGCCTGCTCAGGCTAATCCAGGGCGAGTAGATTTAGGTGAACGCCTATTAGGCTACGCCCTAAAACCAAAAATGTAAACGGCGAAAGGGTTGAAGAAATGTCATAAAACTGTTCCCTTCCCTGACCGCCTAAAGACCTAAACGATTGATCTGAGCACTGCAAGTTTGGGATACTTCAGAGAAACTGAACCAGGACTATTACTTATGACTGTACCGAAGGGTTATTGCGCCTTACGTTTTCCGTGTGAGTGTGTCTCCGCTGGACCTGGGGGTTATAGCGACCCGTGGGCCGACGTCACAAAAAAGAAGTTATTACCAAACGGCACTAAGGAAGAGATATTGAATCTCGTGGCTCGCGAGCCCAAGACCATTTCGCAACTGGCCGAAGCACTTAAGCTGTCGGCGCCTAGCGTTCATACGCACATCAACGACATGATGAAGAGCGAGCTTCTTCGTGAATCAGTGGAGTGGGAGAAGAAATATCCGGCGGAGCGATACTACGAGCCAAATTTTCCAGTGTTCAAGACTGAGGAATGCGAAGAGTTCAGAGACTTGTGCGAAGAGATGGCGGAACAGGTGGTCGCGCTTTTCGAAAAGAAGCGGTCGAAGATTGAGCGTGCGTTTAATAAAACAGGACTTGAGGCTCAAGGTTGGAAGTTTTCTGATATCACGCAGTGCTTATATGCAAACATGCAACGCGGCGCTCGCACCCGGCTCGAACAGCGCGGACTCCTTACGCCTCCCGAGAAGCATGGAAACGGCGCGCAATGGATCTTCTGGGCCGAAGAAACTGAACCCAACAGATAGCCACAAAGAAGCACAAAAGGCACAAAATGATTTCCTGATTTTGTGCCTTTGTGCTTCTTTGTGGCTAAACATTCCGAAATGAGGCCAGGAACATGAAAACACTTTCAAGACGAACAGCAATTAGGAGTTTGGCGGCCGGAAGTGCTGGACTGGCGCTGACGAATATCACAGGCAACAGCCAGACGCCGAGCACCGCGGCAGTGGCGCGAGCCTTCCGCGGGCAGCATCAGCCCAAGCCCTTGCCTTTCGATCCGGCAAAACTCAAGGGCCTCTCCGAAAGGCTCATCAAATCGCATTGGGAAAATAATTACGGCGGCGCCGTAAAAGCTCTCAATGTGGTGGAGCAAAGACTCGCCTCGATGTTGCAGGATAAGGATCTGCCTCCTTATGTATATGGCGATCTCAAGCGCGAAGAGTTAGTGCGAACTGGTTCCGTGGTCCTGCACGAAAACTATTTCGCCAATTTAGGTGGCAATGGCCGAGCGGACGGAATAGTATTGGACGCGTTAAAACAATGGTTCGGAAGCTACGAGCAGTGGGAAGCTGAATTCAAAAGAACCGCGAACGCTCTTGGAGGAGGTTCCGGTTGGGTAATCCTCGCTTATAACCAACACACGGCGGAGTTGCATAACTATTGGTCCTGGGATCACATGCACAACGCGCCGATGGGCCGCCCACTTTTAGTGCTCGACATGTACGAGCACGCCTACCACATGGATTACGGTGCGGCAGCCGCGAAGTACGTCGATGCATTTATACAAAACGTCAACTGGGGAGAGGTTAACCGTCGCTGGGAAGCTGTGACTAAAGGTTAACCTGAAGGCCCTCAGTTCTCACTCTTCAATTCAGAAAGAAGGTACGCCATGTCTCACCGGGTTGGCACCATTCAGCAAGTCTCTCCAGTAGTTCAAATTGGACCAGACTTCGGAAGTCCGCAAAACCCTGCTAATACCTGGGCACACAATTTCGCGCCTACTCCTGCGCCAAGCGGCACGAGGTTCGTGATTCTCCATTTTCGCAACGCCAACTTCGCGGCCAATGCATCATTGGAAGTTGATCTCGGCTACGGCACTGACACGTTTACGGCAGCGGATGGAGATGAATTCTGGACTCGGCCGATTAACGTAGCGGCGCTGGCGGGTAACCAGGTGCCGATCCGCTATATCTCGACAGGCGCTGCAACCGGCGGAGTTGAGTTGGACCAATACGGCCGCGGTGAACGACAGGAGGAGGAACCCGAGCTTGCCGCCGATCCTACTTTTCAGAGTCTCTCAAACTGCGATCCGTTTCTGGTCCAGCCGAACCCGCCTCAGGAGTACGAGGAACCTGACTACGCCACGTATTGGTTCTGCGGCGGTTCAGCGCCCAACTGGGAAAACGTCGAATGTGTTTCTCCTCCCAACGACGTTCGCAATGATGTCGCACCTGCGGTGGGAATGATTGTCACGGTGCATGATAACTGGGTTTCATCCTGCTCGGTGACTTTAATCTCACCGAACCAGGTTATCACTGCCGGACACTGCATGGCCGATCCGGCGGAGGAGTCATTCTCCAGTAGTGTGACATTTGATTACGCGGTGAATTGCAATGGCCACGTGCCCAATAACTACCAGGCGACTTTCCATAAAGTCGTTAAGGTAATCAAGTTTCGCAACAGGTCAACACCTGATACTTACTACGATTACTGCATACTCGAGTTGGCCGTTCCACCCGGAGGGCTAGGT
>JBKPJS010000558.1:0-5022 GCA_046730815.1 Acidobacteriota bacterium | reverse complement strand
ATCCAACGGCGACCGCGATGCGTTTGATGACTCCGGAGTATGCTTCGCCGGAACAAGTGCAGGGTGCGCCGACGACGCCAACGACCGACGTCTATTCGCTCGGCGTCCTGCTCTACGAGTTGCTCACCGGTCATAGGCCATACCGGCTGGTGAATCGAGCGCCGCACGAGATTGCGCGCGTGATCTGCGAGGAAGCCCCCGCGCCGCCGAGCATCATCATCACTCGCGCCGAAGATCTCTTGCCGAGTCTCTACACAGGCGACGAAGCGACAACACTAAAGCACCTCTACACCACCCGAAGTTCGACTCTCGAGACATTGCGCCGCGCACTTTCCGGTGATCTCGATAACATCGTGATGCAGGCTTTGCGCAAAGAGCCGGAATGGAGATATCAAACGGCCGCTGACTTGCGCGACGACATCACGCGTTACCTCGAGGGCCGTCCGATCCTGGATCTGCCTGACCCGCCTAACGCAAGCCTGTTGGCGAGACCGGATGCAGCCAACGAAAACTCTCTGGCTGTGCTGCCGATGAAGTTGATGGACATCAACCAGCCGGAGACTGGTCCTGATTATCTCGGAACCGGCCTGGCGGATGCTCTCATCACGCGGCTCAGTGCGATCCGTACTTTCGCCGTCAGGCCGACGAGCAGCGTGTTGCGTTACGGAGCCGATGCGGATCCGCTGCGCGCAGGTCGTGAGCTCGGAGTCGCGTTCGTGTTGGACGGCAGAATCAGACGCTCTGCTGAACGTATTCGCGTCACGATTCAGTTGCTCAACGTTCGGGATGAAACGACGGCATGGGCCGGACAATTCGACGAGCAGTTTACAGACGTTCTTAATCTTGAAGACGTGATCTCTTCGCACGTTGCGGAAGCGATCGTTCCGCACCTGACTGTTGACCAACGACTGCGTCTCGCCAAGCGCGGTACGGATAACCCACAGGCGCACGAAGCGTATTTGCGCGGCCGCTATTACTGGAACACGTTTACTGAAGACGGCTTTGCGCGCGCGATTGTTTGTTACCAGCAGGCTATCGCACTCGATCCTAGGTACGCGCTCGCTCACGCGGGCGTCGCCAACTATCACAACTGGCTCGGCGTCTTCAGCGTAATGCCGTTCGCAGAGTGTGCGGCAGCCGCGTACGAAGCCGCGTCAACAGCCGTCGAGATCGATCCGAACCTCGCCGAAGCACACACTGCGTTGGGCCAGGCGATACTCTGCCGTGATTTTGCCTGGGCCAGTGCCGAGCATCACCTGGTGCGGGCCATCGAGCTCGACCCAAACTACTCACCGGCGCGCGTCTGGTACGCTTTGCAGCTCGCAATGGAAGGTCGTTTCAGTGAGTCGCTGCGCGAAGCGCATACCGGTCGAGACCTGGATCCGCTGGCAGTCATTTCGCGCTTCAGTGTGCTCTGGTGTTCGTATCACGCGCGCCGTTTTGACGAGGCATATCGTTTTGCCAGCGCGACGCTGGAGAACGAACCACGCAACTTGATGATGCTTTATGGATCGAGTTTCGCGCTTAGTCACCTCGGCCGCCACGAAGAAGGCATCGAGGCTGCCGAACGTTGTGTCGAGTTGATGGGCAAAGCCTCGCACACGCTTGGCAGGCTTGGCAGTGCTTATGCCGCTGCGGGAAACATCGACGCCGCCCAGGACACACTAAACGAAATGTACTTGCTTGCCGAGCGGCGCTACGTTTCTCCATATCACCTCGCACTCGTTACCTGCGCATTGGATCAGCCGGAAGAGGCGCTCGATCTGCTCGAACAGGCTTACGAGACCGGCGACGCGAAAGTGCTCTGGATGGGAGTCGATCCTGAACTGGATCGACTTCATGGTCATCCGCGTTTCAACGATCTGCTGCGCAAACTGGACCACCGTCTGGCTGCTCTTCCTACGATTGCCGGCCAGTTGCAAGTGGACCACGAATCCATCGCCGTGCTTCCGTTCAGAGTTCTCAGCCCACCTGGAGAGAACACGGGTGATGAGTATCTCGGCCTCGGTCTCACCGACGCACTCATCACGCGACTGAGTAACGTGCAGCGTCTGGTAGTGCGCCCGACAAGCAGCGTGATGCGTTACCGGGGCGTCAACACCGATCCGCTCATCGCCGGACGCGACCTCGGTATCGACTACGTTGTAGACGGCAGCATCCGGCGTGTGGGTAATCGCATTCGCGTGACCGCGCAATTGCTGAGCGTTAGCGAAGGCGTAACGTGTTGGGCCGAACACTTCGACGAAGACTCCACTGACGTGCTTCAGATCGAAGATTCGATTTCAGAAAAAGTAGCATCTGCGTTGTTGCCGCAACTGACGGGCGATGAAAAACGGCAGCTGTCCAAGCGCGGCACGGACAGCTCCGAAGCTTTCGAGTCTTATCTACGTGGACGTTATTACTGGAGCTCTTACACGGAAGTCGGCCTCAAAAAAGCCCTCGAGTGTTACAGGCAGGCAATCAAACTCGATCCTGATTATGCGCTGGCCTACACCGGCATCGCCGACTACTACAATTGGCTCGGTGTTTTCGGCATCAGGCCATTTGCCGAAACTTCCGCCGCTGCGAAGCAGTCAGCCGCCAAAGCAGTGGAGCTGGATTCAAGCTCCGCAGAGGCTTACAGCGCACTCGGCTTCGCGACTGTTTGTCACGACTTCGACTGGGCCGTAGCCGAAGGTCAACACCGCCGTTCGATCGAGCTCAATCCAAACTACACTACTGGCCACCACTGGTACGCGTTTCACCTGACAATGGAAGGCCGCTTCGACGAAGGCATCGCCCAGATGTTACGCACGCGCGAACTCGATCCGATCTCTCCCAGTGTGCTTCAGGCCGTCGGCTGGTGTTATTACCAGGCACGTCGCTTCAACGAAGCCACCACCACTTTTCAAAACATGCTGGAAGCCGTTCCCGACTTCCCGTATGGACTCGTCACTTACTCATGGGTGCTGCGACACACGGGCGAGGCAGACGAAGCCGTTAAGGTCGCGGAGAAAGCGTTGGAGCTTTCCGGAGGCAGCCAGTTCTATTTGTCTGTTTTGGGCAGTTCGTATGCGGCGGCAGGGAAACAAAAAGAGGCGCAGGCCATTCTCGACCGCTTGGCCCAGATGTCCGTTCACAGTTACGTCTCACCTTTCCACCTTTCACTGATTCACTTGCATCTGGGTGAACGCGAGCGGGCTTTGGAATTACTGCTCGAGGCTTATGCGATCAAGGATGCGTGGGTGGTGTGGCTCGGAGTCGAGCCGCAGTTTGATCCATTGCGCGGTGAGCCTGCGTTCGAAGGAATTTTGCGCGACCTGCGACATCCTGCGATGTATCGCAAGCTGGCGCGAATGGCAGCAGCGAGTTCCACCGGTCGTAGAAAGAAAGCTCGTCCGGACATTCCTCCGGTAACCAGACAGATTCTGATGCCGGCGCCCGAAACTCAAGCGGGAGAGAATGAGGAAGCTCGTCAACTCTACACCGCCGGCCGTTACTATTCGACGAGACGAACAGCCGAGGGTCTGCGTCAGGCGATTGAACGTCTCGAACGTGCAGTTGAACTCGATCCGGAGTTTGCCATTGCGCATGCGGAGCTCGCCGACTGCTACGCGTTGCTCAACTGGTACGTCGAGCCGCCGCCGCCTGGAGCGTGGCAGCGCGCTAAAGAATCGGCGTTGCGTGCGGTAGAAGCCGATCCGGAGTTGCCCGAAGCGCATGCTTCATTGGGTTTTGTCCGGCTTCACTACGATCGCGATTGGATCGCGGCTGAACGCGAGCTGCGCCGGGCAATTCAACTGAAGCCAAGCAACCAGGTGGCCCATCGTTGGTATGCCTACAGTTTGTCGGCTATGGGCCGTCACGACGAGGCTTACGCTGAGATCGAACGCGCGCGCCAGATTTCGCCACAGTCTGCTGTAATTGCAACCGCTGTAGCCAACGTGTTGTTTCTTGCGGGCAAGTTCGATGAGGCTGTGACGCAATGTCGCAAAGCACTCGAGCTTGACCCGGGCGCGGTTGCAGCACACACGATTCTGCGTTGGGCTTACGAGTTGAAAGGAATGCACAACGAAGCGCTCGCTGCATTCGAACAGGAACGGAGCTTCGCCGGCGATACACCGACGACGCATGCCAAGCGCGCGCATGTGCTCGCCGCGATCGGTAAACGCGAGGAAGCGCAGACGATTCTGAACGAGATTATCAGCAAGCGTAATCAGAATTGGGTGACGGCGTATGAGATCGCCATCATCTATACCTGGCTCGGCGACTTCGACAATGCATTTCGCTGGCTCGCGCAGGCTGAACGCGAACACGCGGTCGGGTTCACATTTGTGCGTGTCGATCCGCACCTGGCGCGACTCCGTTCTGATCCACGATTCGTCGATCTGCTTCGAGAGACGGAGAAGACGATCCCTTAAGCCACAGATTACACAGATGAGAAATCACGAAGAGCTGGACGCGTGGGTGCGTGAAGTTGTCGCTTGGCACTTCAATCCGGAAACGGGTTGTCCGTTCTGGCTTGAGTTCGCCAAGAAGCTCTCATGGGATCCGCGCAAAGAAATCCAAACTTACGAGGATCTTTCGCGATTCGGTTTTTTCCAGGACGAGTGGTTGCGTGGTGGTCCAGTCCGTCGCTGGGTGCCAAAGGGTTATGCCGGGCGGCCTGTTTATACGTTTGAGACCGGTGGAAGCACAGGCGTGCCGAAGTCGCGCATCAACATCGAAGATTTTCGACTCGACTACGAAGCGTTCAGTGAAACCTTGCCGGAAGAATTCTTTCCGCGAAACTCCGATTGGTTATCACTCGGACCAACTGGACCACGCCGTCTGCGTCTCGCCGTCGAGCACCTGGCCCAATATCGCGGCGGCATCTGTTTCATGGTTGATCTCGATCCGCGCTGGGTCATTAAACTGATCAAGATGGGCCAGCCGAAGATGGCGGAGCAATACAAGCAGCACGTCGTCGAGCAAGGTCTGACGTTACTGAAAGCGCACGATAACATTCGTTGTCTGTTCACGACGCCAAAGCTACTTGAAGCG
>JBKPJS010000557.1:0-4277 GCA_046730815.1 Acidobacteriota bacterium | reverse complement strand
GAACACTATCGCCGCCAACCTCGAGAAACAGTATCCCGACACCAACGCCGGTACTCGTGTCAGGTTGCGGCCACTGCTGGAGATCTTTGTTGTCGATGTGCGTCGCGCGCTTTGGGTGATCTTTGGCGCGGTCGGCTTTGTGCTGCTGATTGCGTGCGCGAACATCGCGAACCTTCTGCTTGCGCGAGCCACAGCGCGTAAAAAAGAGATGGCCATCCGCACTGCTGTCGGCGCGAGTCGCTGGCGTATCGCGCGTCAGTTATTGACGGAAAGCATTTTGTTATCGCTGATTGGCGGCGCTGTCGGACTAGCATTGGCGCGCTGGGGCGTCGATCTGATTCTGTATGTGAGTCCGAACGCGATTCCGCGGTCGCGCGAGATTGGGCTTGATTGGAAAGTGCTCGCCTTTACGATCGGTATCTCGTTTCTAACTGGAATTCTGTTCGGCTTGATTCCGGCGATTCAGGCCGGCGAAGTCGACGTGCACGAGACTTTGAAAGAGACTGGCCGCGGCACGAGCGGACGCCAGTGGCTGCGTAGCTCGCTCGTAGTAGTTGAAGTGGCTACCACACTCATACTGCTGATCGGTGCGGGTTTGATGATTCGCAGTTTTTATAAACTTCAGAAGGTCAATCCCGGCTTCTCTCACGAACACTTGACGAGCTTCAGTGTTTCTTTGCCGGAAAAGAAGTATGCGAACGAAGAAGCACAAGCTTCTTTCTACAATCGCCTGCTTGAGAACATTCGCGCGTTGCCGGGCGTGGAGTCGGCAGCCGCAGCATCGGGTCTGCCGCTTGGCAACAATGGTTGGCAGACTTCATTCGTCATCGAGGGGCAACCCCCTCCGCCACGCGAGCAGATCCCGCTGATGGAAGCATGTCTAGTGACGCCGGATTATTTCAAAGTAATGAACATCCCCGTGCTGCGTGGACGTGGGTTCACCGATCGAGACGATCGGTCGCATCTGGCCGGACGCGATCTGAGTAAGCTCAACGAAAACCAGCGCGCGATGGCGGGTATCAACTCGATTGTCATCGACGAAGAGTTTGCCAAACGTTATTGGCCCAACGAAGACGCAGTGGGCAAACGAGTCAAGCTGGGCGCGGCTGCCGACGCCCCATCGCTGGAAGTGCTGGGTGTGGTTGGCCGCGTAAAGATGGAAAGTCTCAATCAGAACAGCGATCGAGTGCAAGGGTACTTTGCCTTTGCGCAGACACCGTCGGAAGGCATGACGGTCGTGATCAAAGGCGCGTCAGATCCGAATCAATTGATCTCTTCTGTGCGTGGCGCGGTGAAGGAGATCGATCCGGATCAGCCGATTTACAGTCCGCGCACGATGGACGAGATTCGCGCTGAGTCAGTCGCGCCGGAGCGTTTGAATCTGACGCTGCTGAGTCTGTTCGCGGGAATCGCGCTCGTGCTGGCGATCGTCGGGATTTACGGCGTGATGTCGTATTCCGTAACGCAACGCACGCACGAGATTGGCATCCGCATGGCCATCGGCGCGCGCCCGGGCGACGTGTTCAAGATGATCCTTGGGCACGGCATGAAACTCGCGCTGATTGGCGTCGGACTGGGTCTGGTTGGTGCATTTATACTGACTCGGTTCATGGCCTCGATGCTGTTCGGCGTCGAGCCGACAGATGCGACGACCTTTGGTGGGCTCTCGGTTTTATTAATCACTATCGCGCTGCTGGCTTGTTATCTTCCAGGACGGCGGGCGACGAAAGTCGAACCTACGATTTCGTTGAGATACGAGTAAATCCATCCGCAGATTACGCAGATTAAATCTGTGTAATCTGTGTAATCTGTGGACCAGAACCTTGCACGATCTTCGTTACGCATTGAGGAGTCTTTTTAAGCAGCCGGGCTTTGCTGCGGTGGTTGTGATCACGCTTGCGCTCGGCATTGGCGCGAGCACGGCAATCTTCAGCGTGGTTAATGCCGTCCTGCTGCGACCGTTGCCGTTTCCAAACTCAGATCGCCTGCAAGTAGTTTGGGGCAACTACCGCGCACTCAATATCGAACGGTTGCCTGCCAAAGCCGCCGAGTTTTACGACTACTCGCAACAACGGCAGGTCTTTGATTCGGTGGCCGGTTATACCAATCACAGCTTCAACGTCTCGAGCGGCTCGGGGCCGGAACGCATTCGCGGCGCTTACGTGACAGCCAATCTCTTTTCCATGCTGGAAGCGCAGGCCGCGCTCGGCAGGGTCTTTACTGCCGATGAACAACAGGAGGGTCGAGATCGAGTAGTAGTGCTGAGCGACGGTTTCTGGCGACGACACTTCGCCGGCGATCCCAATATCATCAATCAGAGCGTCACGCTGGACAACGAAAGCTACACGGTGATTGGCGTGATGCCTGCGACGTTTCAATTTCCACATCCGAGTCTTACAAGTTTTACAGGGGGCGAGCCGGCCGACGTTTGGGTGCCGTTGACGTACACGACGGAACAGGTTGCGAATCGTCGTGGTCCATATTTTCTCAACGTGTTAGCCCGGCTTGCGCCAGGCGTGACACTTGAACAAGCCCGCTCGCATATGAACGCGCTGGCGCAGCGATTTGAGCGCGAACTGCCTGGGTATCGTGGTCCGCATGGCGAAGATGGTGGGTGGCGTATAAGTGTTACGCCGTTGCAGGAGGAGATTGTCGGCGGCGGCCGGCGAGCGTTGCTGGTCCTGCTGTTTTCAGTTGGCTTGCTGCTGCTGATTGCGTGTGCCAACGTCGCCAATCTGTTGTTGATGCGCTCGGCGAAGCGCCACAAGGAACTGGCGATTCGCGCGGCGCTCGGAGCAAGTCGTTGGACGCTCGTGAGGCAGTTGCTGATTGAAGGCCTGATGCTCGCAATCCTCGCTGCCGCATTGGGACTCGTGTTTGTGAATTGGGGAATCGACCTATTGGCCGCGCTTGGTCCATCAATTCTGCCGAGGGCGCAAGAAGTTAGTATCGACGCCCGTGTGTTCGCGTTTATGGCGCTGGCAGTCGCGCTGATCAGTATTGGTTTTGGGCTGGTAGCGGTGCGACCAGTTTCCAAACTCGATCTGCAAGAGTCTTTAAAGACGACGCGCCAGGCCGGTGGCGGACGGCGGCGCCAGTGGAGCAACATTTTGGTCGTCGCCGAAGTTTCGCTCGCGGTGCTGCTGCTTGTCGGCTCTGGTCTGCTGGTAAGGAGTCTGTTGCACTTGCAACGGACGAACCCGGGCATTGTTGCCGATGAGTTAATGAGCGTGGAAATCGATCTCTCCGCCTCGACGTATCAGGAAGGGGAGCGCGCGTCGGATTTTTATCGCCGCTTGGTCCAACAGGTGCAGACGTTACCTGGAGTGCACAGTGCGAGTTTCGGCACGGTGCAGCCGTTGAGTGGTAGCGCAGGAAGCGACCCATTTGCGATCGAAGCCCGGCAACTCGATCCTACAAATCTAACTTCCGCCGGCTGGCAACTAGTCGGCGCCAACTACCTGAAGACACTCGGCATTCCACTGGCTAGAGGACGCGATCTGACTCCGGAAGATATGGCGCCGGGAGCGCCGCCTGTCGCAGTCATCAACGAGAAGATGGCGATGCGCTATTGGCCCAACGAAGATCCCATCGGACGCCGGATCACGCTTGGCTTGCCGCGCCCTGACAACCCGTGGATTACGATCGTTGGAATCGCGAAGGACGTTCCGCACCGTGCAGTTGATTCACAACCAGAGCCTGACTGGTACACATCGCGAGTGATCTCGCCGCAACGGCATCGCTACCTGTTCGTGCGCAGCGCGCTGCCGGCGTCATCGCTGACCGCGGCGATCCGGAATGAAGTTGCGACGATCGATCGGAACCAGCCGTTGACCAGTGTCAAGACAATGACCGAAGTAATCGGCGCCACGACCGCGCCGCGTAGGTTTAATGCCCTGTTGCTTGGCGTGTTTGCGGCGATCGCGTTGGTGCTGGCGACGGTGGGCATCTACAGCGTGATTTCGTATTCGATCACATTGCGCACGCAGGAGATTGGGATTCGCATGGCGCTCGGCGCGCGCCGGCCGGCCATTCTGTTGATGGTGCTCAGGAAGGGAATGGCGCTCACGCTGATCGGGGCGGCGATCGGATTGGCGGGAGCGTTCGCGCTGACACGTTGGATGTCGTCAATGCTCTTCGGCATCTCAGCCTCCGATCCCATGACTTACGTGGTCGTGTTGCTTCTCGCCCTCGCCGCCGCCTTGCTGGCCTGCTCGGTTCCCGCTCGTCGCGCCACGCGAGTTGATCCTCTCGTCGCACTGCGGTATGAATAATCC
>JBKPJS010000556.1:0-6178 GCA_046730815.1 Acidobacteriota bacterium | reverse complement strand
TCCCTGGAGCCTGACCTAAGAGCCGAAGTCAGCGGACGCCTCGAACGAATCTCGCTTAATCCGTTTGAAAACGATTTGAACGCCGAAGCAAGCATCGCGTTGGCCCAGTACCAGGCCCTGCTCGCGTTTGCGAAAGATCCTGAAGGCCTGGCTGCGAAGATTGAACGTGACCGGCGGGCTGAGATGATGCCTTTGGAACACGGATCCAAAGCACGCTTTGCTTTCCGCGTCATGAATGTTCTGACGTTTGGAAAGTACGTTCATCGTGAAGAAATGACGGACGACATGGAGGACCGGCTGGATATCGCGCGGCGACTCCAGTATCACACCAGGTTCTTGCAGCAGATTGCCAAGTCAACGGCAGAAGTCGATATCACCTGGAACCTTGAAGACGTCCGGAGTTCGCTGCACTTCATTGCGAATCACGGATCCGAGGCAGGCGCAAACGCGGCCGCGGCCGCTGCAAAAATCTTCGCGCGCACGAAAGACGATGAAACGCGTCGCGCGTGTCTCGACAGCCTTTCGCGCATCAACAACTCAAAGGCAAAGAACGAATTGCTGCGAATTTCTCAGAACAACGACATCGACAAAGCACTGCGCGATCTCGCGATTGAATATCTGCGCGGTAAGAATCCACGAATCCAGCCAGTCGCCGCGACTGTCGGCGGTTCACCAGCCGTTACCGGTCAACCGTAACGATGGGCTACGCTCGAGCATTTAATCTTCTTTACATGCCTTTGCGTTCTTTGCGGCTTTGCGTAAACAGAGTTTTTCACGCAAAGGCGCAAAGGACGCAAAGCTTTGCAACGAAGGCAGTAATACTTCTTTTTCTGCTCTGCACTGCCAGTGCGTCACTCGCTCAAACAAAACGTCTCGTTGTAATCAAGTGTGATGGACTGCCTTACGATTTGCTTGACCGTTTGGTGAAGCAACATGATCCACAGTCAGGCAAGAGTGTCCTGCCCTGGATCGATCACATCTTCTACCAACGCGGCGCAAGGCTCTCGAATTTCTACGTCCGCGGTATGAGTCTCTCCGCGCCCTCCTGGTCCTTGCTGGAAACGGGCCAGCACCTTCAGATCAAGGGAAACGTCGAATTCGATCGCTACACGCTTCGCAGCTACGACTACCTGAATTTTCTGCAACTTTATTTGAAGGGTATCGATGGCTCGCGAGTGGATATGCGCGCCGTCGAAGTGATGGACTCACTCGGACTTCCGTTGCTGTCCGACGCATATCCTCACAACGAAAAGTACACCAGCTATTCCATGTTTTTACGCAGCCCGCGGTATTCAACTTTACAGAGTGGTTTACAGAATCGTTTCTTAAAGTCTCCAAAGGAACTGTTTGACGAATGGACGATGGGGTTCGAAGTGAGGGGTCTGTTGGTAGACCAACTTCTCAGGGAGTTGACCACCAAGCTCGCCGAACCCAAGGTCCGTTATCTCGATCTGTTCATGACCGACTTCGATCATGTCGCGCATCACAACAACGATACGCAGTCGCATCTGTTTGTGCTGAAGCAAATGGATGCGGTTATCGGAGAGGTTTGGACCAACATCCAGAAGAGTCCGCTGGCTGATGAAACAACGCTCGTACTCGTTTCCGATCACGGCTTCAATACTGATGAGCGGATCTACAGTCAGGGTTACAATCTCGTAAAACTGCTGGGCAGCCGCACCGGCGGCGGCCATCACGTAGTTACCAAGCGGCGTCTGATGATGGATTACGCGATCAAGGGCATGAATCCGTTTGTGCCCATAATCACCACCACCACACCCGACACTTACTATCTCAAGGGCGAAAGCACAACTTACCCGACGGCACTGCTCGACTTTGACGGTAATGAACGCGCGTCGCTGCATCTCCGCGACAGCGATCTCAACATGCTGCAAATCTTGTTGCAGCAACTACAAAGTGGCGGCCTGGCAGCGAACGTACAAAAGGCAGTGACCAATGAGTTCTTCACCGTGATCGATAAACGGCGGACCGAATGGGACAAGGACCTCAAAGAGTTGCAAAACGAGTTGGGAGCACTCGATCGAGCTATCGTGGAACAAGGCAAGCGTTGGGAAGCGCAGCCCAAGAAGTTCACCAAGGAACAGCAGGATGCCGGTCTCGACGACGCCTCGAGGCGCATCTTTGTGCAACTTGGCCGGTGGGAGACTGAGCGACGTGAATACGGTGAGTATGCGCGTACGCTGCAAAATCTTCTTTCATTGCCGTCCGAAGCCTTCGCACCTTCGAAAGTGAAGATTGCCGATCTGATTCCGAAGAATGCAATGGGCGACCGCAACACGATCTACGAGCTTCAAAACTACGTCGTCGGTCTTGGCCCGGATGGCTTTGTTTTAAACAGCGATGGATCTTTGAATGTCGATCGGAGTTTTGTGCAGATCGACTACTTTTCGCTGCTCCAGGGAATCTCGGTCAGAAATAATGTTCAGCGCGGAGTGGCGAATAAACCGATCGATCTGATCGCGACCAGGTTGTCGCGTGAACTGGTTCTTCCGTTAATCGACGATCACGATATTGATGAAGATGTAATCTGGGTGACTGCCAGCGCTACTCGCCAGGCTCTCTTGCTTTCTCGTACAGACGCGAATGGTGGGTTGAGTTTTCGCTACCTGCCGATCAGTAACCTGACACAGGATGCGAACGGCCACTTGCAGTTCAAAACGATCAGTTGGCAAGCGGGCTTACCATTGCAAATCTTTGAGGATCCAAATTTGAAAGTGCCAGGCACCGACAAGACGACTTGGCTCAGCGACTGGCATACAGACTCCGAGTGGCTCGAAGCCTTGCATAAGACACATTACTCGAATGGTCTGGTGGGACTTCACGAAGAACTCGCTCGTCATCCTATCGACAGCCTCTCAACACAAGATCCGGGTTTAAGTAACGACGCACGTTTGATGAGAGACTACGCGCGCCGCAAGCGTGAACTGGTTGAGGCTGACATGCTGATTGTGGCGCAGGACCATTGGAATTTCGATGTTCGCGGTTTTAATCCGGGCGGCAATCACGGGTCGTTCTTTCGCATATCCACGCACTCCGTTTTCATGGTTGCGGGTGGTCAAAAGACTAATATTCCTCAGGCGGCGACGATTGACGCGCCTTACGACAGTCTAAGTTTTATTCCTACGATGTTGGCATTAACCGGGAATTTACGCGATGATAACAATCCCGTTCCGGAACTCTGGGAGAAGGGATTTAGAACGTTCCCCGGACATGTCGTTAAGGAGTTGGTAATCCGACCTAAATCCGTGCCATCCGTGGTTCAATGAATCAGCCGCGGATTTCACGGATTAAACAGAGATGGCAGATATCGCAGACAAGTGGCAAGCCGGTGACACCGAGGAACTATCAGAAGAACCGGAATCCACTACAAGCACCTCGCGACGATCTCTCGTTTGGCTTCAGGCGCTGGCCTTTTTGCTCGGCCTCGGCCTGCTCATCTTTGTAATCAATCGCGTCGGACTCCAGCCTCTCTTCGACGCACTGCTGCGCGTCGGTTTCGGCTTCTTCGTCATTCTCGGACTCAGCGGACTGCGTCACTTCCTGCGCACGATTGCGATGCGCGCGGCCGTGCCCGCTGAGCACCGGCGCATTACTTTTCGCCAGGCCTTTGCCGCGCGTCTCGGCGGTGAAGCAATCAGTTTTCTTACTTTCACTGGTCCACTGCTGGGAGAAGCAACGAAGGTTGCGTTACTCAGAAAACGAGTGCCGCTGACTTACGGCGTTCCTGCGCTGGTTGTAGACAATTTGCTCTACAACCTGTCTGTCGTGTTTTTCGTGCTGAGTGGCGCGTGTGTGATGTTGGCGAGGTATCCACTGCCTACGCCGGTGTACCTTGTTCTGTTGGCGATCGCATCTGTTGCGGCGTTGGGAATATTGATCGCGGTGATTGCCGCCAAGCGCCGGGTCATGCTCATGACCTGGATCATCGATCGCCTGGCCCAACTGCGACTCAGCCCAAAAGTCATACTCAAGCGACGCCATCACATCTATCACCTGGAGTCGAAAGTTTACGACTTCTACAAGCATCATCCGGCGGCGTTCTTTGCGATGATCGCGTGCAACCTGCTGGCGCATGCCTCGAGCGTCGTCGAAGTCTACCTTGCGCTCAAGATGCTGGGTTTTCAACCGCAGTGGGCGCAGGCTTACATTATCGAGTCGCTCACAAAAGTAATTAACTTTGCGTTCGCATTTGTCCCTGGAACAATCGGAGTCTATGAGGGCGGTACGGAAGTCATTCTGCAAAAGGGACTCGGCTTCACGCCCGCGGCCGGACTTGCATTGGCTCTCGTGCGCAAGGCGGCAATTGTCTGCTGGACCTCTATTGGCCTTCTCGTGCTTACCTGGCGCACGCTCCCCAACGCGTGGCGTCGTATCCTGGATCGGAGCCCGCAGTTACAACGTCTTATGGATAGCCTCGTACTTTCAAATATCGCTCATCGACCTGCACGTACCGCAGTCAGCATTCTGGGTACGGGTGTAGGAGTGCTACTCATTGTTTTCACCGTCGGCCTTGCGCACGGCGTGTTGCACGAACGTGGTCGACGAGAGTCGAACATTGGTGCGGAGATCATGATTCGCGCCTCGGGATCAATTGGGCTCGGCGGCGGCGCTCAATTCAGATTACCTGCTTCACATGCTGCGGAGCTCGCGACGATTCCCGGCGTCAGGGCAGCGACTCCGCTCGGGCAAACGTTCGATAAGAGTGACTCTGGGTTTGGGCAGCGTCTGATCGACGGGATTGAGTACGACGAGTACGCGAACCTCGCGCGCATCACGATTCGTGAAGGACGAAAACTGGAAGCCGGCGACGAGGCGATTGTCGATCCGGAATGGAAGGAACGCCGGCGCATCAACGTCGGCGATACCGTCCAACTTTTCGAACGACCTTTCAAGATCGTTGGCATCTACGAACCACCTGGCGGCGGGCGCATAAAGATACCGCTGAAGACCATGCAGGAACAGGAGGGGGCCGAGAATCGAGCATCGGCGATCTTGATCGCGTGCGCGGATCCGGCAGATCAGGACGCGGTCGCGGCGCGCATCCTCGAGCGTTTTCCTGACGATCAACTTATCTTCACGCGCGATCTTCCGGAAATCTACGCCAGTGGCGTTCCGGCGTTGAATGTGTTTATTAAGGTTGTGGTTGGTGTTGCCGCAGCGATCAGTTTATTAGTGATACTTCTGGCGATGTATACAACAGTCACGGAGCGCACACGACAAATCGGAATACTGAAGTCGCTCGGGATGTCGAAGACCGCGATTGCCTGGGTTATCGAGCAGGAAGCGATTATCGTTAGTGTGCTCGGTGTGGCGGTGGGAGTATTGTTGACGATGCTGGCACGGTTGGCAGTGATGCGCACGACGAGTTTGACGATCGAGATAGAACCCCGCTGGGTGCTCATCGCGCTCGCGGTTGGGTTGTTGGGTGGCACCATCGGCGCCCTCTATCCTGCGTTGCGCGCCGCACGTCAGGATGCGGTAGAAGCTCTGAGCTACGAATGAACACGGACCTACGGCTTCTATTGGATTTTAATTAGGAACCAAAACCACCCTGCGGACGTTTCGAATCTATGTTCTGCCCTCAATGCGGTACAGAGTCTCAATCCACGCAGTATTGTCGTGTCTGCGGCGCTAACCTCAAGGTGATTGGCAAAGCCGTTGCGCTCAGCGAGGCTGTTGCGAGAAGCGACCGTGGTCCCCTGCCGAAGATCAAAGAGATGATCAAGGACTTCAAGGTCGACCACGTATCCGACGAGGTCTCCGGCGCTCTTGATCGGATGAATCAGGAAATCGCACAGATGTCACCGGCGTCCCAACGGCGCGAGCGCATGCGTCCCTGGATTGAATTCAGAAAGAGGAAGACACCGGCAGAGAAGCGTGAGGATCACATTTCGAAAGGCGTGGTCTCGTTGTTTTCCGGCGTTGGACTGACGGTGTTTCTGTATTATCTTTCGGCAGCACTCGTCCTGAAGTTGCCACCTGAGATAATTTCCCAGATTCCGTTTGAGATCGATCCGGTCGTGAGGACAATTTGGCTGCTCGGGTTGTTGCCGGCAACCTCAGGTATCGGGCACATCCTCGCCGGACTCTTGATCCGGCCACAGCGCGAACAGCCGCAGTTGGAACAGGTGGTGAGCGAATCGCCTGGCTTAAATCC
>JBKPJS010000555.1:0-4958 GCA_046730815.1 Acidobacteriota bacterium | reverse complement strand
TCTCGATAGCGGTCAGCGAGAGTCGTTCTACCCGCCGATTCCTTTCTCATCATCAAATCGTACAAGAACGCGACGAGCATTCCTTTGTCATAAACCAGAGAACCGGGAGTGGTCCAACGCCTCTCTGAAGCTTCAATTAGCGAAAGGTCGTCAGCGTAAGAAAGATAAGAATCGTAGACGCGTGCGAGCGTGTCCAGAAACTCTTTGAAGTTTATGATCCTCAATTCCAAGGCGGTGCGTAACGCAGTGTACAGAGTGAAGCCCTCGAAGAACCAATCATAATCACCGTCGAACCTCAGAGAGTTTGGCACCCACAAATGCAGCAGCTCGTGCGTGAAGATGACGCCGAGTTGTCCTTTCCAATTCTCGATCCTGGCATTCGGGTCTACCAACAAGACAACTGTAGATCCTCTGGTCTCCGCCCGCCATTTGATGCTCCCGACTGAAACCGGCAGCGATGCAATCATGATCATCGACTTGCCGGGCAAGCGAAACCCCGTCAATGCGAGGTATCGCTGCATCACCCTGCTGGCGGGCCTTAAAGCATCGCGTTCTTTAAATGGCCACGTTCCGTTAAGAACAATTTCCAGAGGCATGCCGCCAACAGTGGTTGAAGTCTTACTGAGTGAACGTCCGAGGAAGAATACCGCTTTCTCGGGTTCCGCCACCTGATATTGGCCGTTAGCCTCGCGTGGAATTGACGATTCCACGGTCCATCCGGTTGGCACTACGAACTCGGCAGAAACGCTTGCGACTTCGACCGGAAGCAAGTCTGCAAACATTAGAAAGCCGCGCTCGCCAACGAGCCAACTTACGTGTGACACATCGGCCGGAGTAGGTTCTGAAAGCCTGACTGAATAACTGATTCTGCTGGCATCGCGATCCGATCGAAACTCACCAGGAGCGGCCTTGCTAATCACAGCATCCTGCGCTCGAAATCCCTCGACCCGATCGGCAATTCCAAGAACTCCGGCATAGGCGTTTCGAAAAGACCACGAACTCAACGGTGAAGACAGATCCGCCTCAATCCTGATCTCGCCGGGCTTTGTGATCGAGATCCTGACACTGCTTCGAATAGCTGCTTTGACCGAAATGCAGCTTACGCAGATTACGAGACCAATTGATGCCAGTAATCTCACAAGTCGTCTTTGTAGGGGTGGCACTCCGTGGCCACCCGTTCATGGCTCAATGTCGGAGACGGGTGGCCGCGGAGTGCCAACCCTACAATAACTTCCCAACAATTGCGTTAGACCAGTGTCTGCCAGTACAATTTCCTCCGCCCCGGAATCTAACATATCCGTCACTGATCAGCATGTTTGCTTTGTTCAAGAATAGTAGCGCAACGTTCTCGCGTTACCTCGGACTGTTGCTGGTCGTCTTCATCCTTTACGGCACCACGGTCGAGGCCGCTCACAAGCATGGGCGCGTACTGCCGCCGGCAAGTAATGCTGCTTCGTTAGTCGGCCCCGGTTCCAGCAGCACTACTCTTAACACGACGTCCGGATGCAGCGACTGCCTGATCTGCCAACTGCATCAGAACTTCTCAGCAACCCTCATTTCGATCACGCCCAACGCTGAGACCGTAAAGCGCCAAGCGCATTTGCGGAGAGCAGATCCGGTACTAATCCGCTCGATCGATAGCAGTCCACAGTCAGGCCGCGCACCACCCCAAGCCAACTAAAACCGCCCACTTACTTCGTCTGGTGGTCTCACCGTACGAAGGCTCTATTCGGACACGGCAACAACTCTCTCCAGCCAGAGACGACTTTGTTTGTCGCGGCCCGGATCGCTTAAGGGAGTTTTTTAGGAGGCTTAAAGCAATGATATTAAGAAATCTATTTAGAACCGCGATGGTTTGCGGCATTCTTTTTTTACTTACGCCTGCTGTTTTTGCGCAAGCAAGAATCGGTAGTATTCAGGGAGCAGTTAAAGATCCGACGGGCGCCCTCGTTCCGAATGCCAAGGTCACTGTGACTCAGCCAGTAACAGGATATCGCCAGGAGACTCAGACTGACGCGCAAGGCTCTTTTAAGCTCGTCAACGTACCTTTCAATACGTACAAGGTTCGCGTCGAAGCCCCAGGCTTCCAACCCACTGAAGAATCGATTGATCTTCATACCACGATTCCGCTTAACATCGATCTCTCCCTTTCGCTCGAGGAGACAACGGCGGCAGTCACTATAACCACCAACGGTGCTGCAATGCTGGAAACTGATCGCACTTCTTCAGACACAGATATCAGTCAAAGTATTCTTGAACGGCCGGTTGGCGCAGCGCCCTCGCGTGCAATTGAATCGATCGTGGCTTCAACGCCCGGCTTCGTCACTGACGACAATGGTCGTATGCATCCGCGCGGCTCTGAATCGCAGGTGCAATACGTCGTCGATGGAGTACCGGTGACGGACAATATGTCGGCAATTTTTTCGACGAGCCTGGATGCGCGGACGTTGCGAACTGTCGAAGTCCTCACTGGTGGTATCCCCGCTGAATTCGGCGACAAACTCGCCGGCGTAATTAACGTCAACACTCGTTCCGGACTCGAAGGACCGACGCAGGGAGGGATTTCCTTCTCGGGTGGAAGTTTCTCGACAGGAGAAGCAGCCGCTGATTTTTCCACTCACACAAAGAAGCTGGGCTTCTTAACAAATCTGTCGGCCAGCACATCGCAACGCTATCTCGATCCCCCGACACTCGATAACTTTCATAACTTCGGCCGCACTGGAAAAGGGTTCTTTCGACTCGACTACCAGTTTGACGCGAACAACAGTTTGCGTGGAGTTTTTAATTTTGGCGGTTCAAATTTCCAGGTGCCGAATAGATTCAACCAGGAACTCGCGGGACAAGATCAACGGCAGCGGTTGCGCGATAATTCCCAGAACATCGGCTTCACTCACATCTTCTCGCCCAACACCCTGGCTCAATTCTCTTTCTTCCATAGGCAGAGCAATGCCAAGCTGTTGAGCAATACTCTGTCCACCCCAGTGGTGGCGAATCAGGATCGAACGTTGCAAAACTACGGCGGAATCGGATCGCTGACGCTTACACGCGGTAGTCATAACATAAAGTTTGGTGGTCAAGTAACTGTTACGCCAGTCGACGAACACTTCAGTTTTTATCCGACAGCTCCATTCCCAGATTTAGAGGATGAAGAAGGAAATGTTTTTCCGAATCCGGTAAACAATTTCAACGCCGCTAATCCATTCCTCTTTAATCAATCAAAAACCGGGCGCACTTTGAGCGCTTACGTCCAGGATCGCTTTACTGTTGTTAAGAACCTGACGTTGGACCTGGGTGTGCGGTACGACAACTACAAGCTGCTGATAAGTGAGCAAGCGGTCAGCCCTCGAATAGGCATCGCCTACTTTGTTCCGAAGACACAAACCACGCTGCGGGCTTCCTACAACCGTCTGTTTCAACCACCGCCAGCCGAGAACCTGTTACTGGCAAGCTCGCCTGAAGCAGCCGCTCTGTCGCCAATCTCGGTGTTGCAGGGTATTACTACGGTGCAACCGATTCTCCCCGACAAACAGAATGCTTTTGAGGCCGGCGCGCAGCAGTTGCTCGGACAGCTCTTTCGATTGAACCTGACTGTCTACCAGAAGCGAATCGAGAACTTCTCTGACAAAGATCAGTTCTTCGAAACGGGAATAATCTTTCCGATTGCGATCTCATCCGGACGAGTAACCGGCGAGGAAGTCCGGCTCGAGTCGACGGACATACATGGCTTTCACACATTCGTCTCCTATGCGAATGCGCGGGCGTTTGGCGTAACGCCAATTACCGGCGGACTCTTTTTGGGTGAGGATCCTCAAGACCTGTTCTTGAATGGTTTCAAGTTTGCCAACGACCACGATCAGCGTAACGAAGCGCAGTTTCAACTCAGCTACAATCATCGTCGTTCCGGACTGTATGCGAGCTTTAGCGGACGCTACGATTCCGGCGTGCCGGTGGATGTGGAACCTGGAACGACGCTGTCAGATTTTGTAGCACAGGGATTCGATCCTCGTCTGTTTAATGAGATCGATTTTCAGCGAGGGCGGGTTCGTCCGCGAACCATCCTGGATTTTTCGGTGGGCGCCGACTTGATGCAGAAGGAAAGGGTTTCAATGAACGTCCAATTTGACGTGCAAAACCTGACGAATGAGCTGTTTGTTTATAACTTCGAGTCGGTTTTTAGTGGGACACACGTGGGCTTTCCGCGACTTTTCAGTGGTCGAGTTAGTCTGAGATTCAAATAGAGTTTTTAGCCGCAGATTGACGCAGATTGAACGCCGATCAGCGTTATCCGCGTTAATCTGCGGCGAATTTCCGTGAACCACCGCACCGACGCAGACGTATGCTAGAATGCGCTTTGCTTCGCCCAGAAAACCGAGGATTTAGCCGTGAGTCTGGTCAAAATCATCGTCATCACGATCATCGTCATTCTCAGTATCCTGCTCTTCGGTCGTTTTTTCGTCTAGCCGAACGGCTGATGCTGCGCCGTATTGCCCTTGCTCTTCTACTCGTCTGTCTATACGCCAGTGCGCCGGCCAGTTTCGCCCAACAGACGGGGGATGATGAAGAGGTAGTGCGCGTCAACACCGACCTCCTCCTTTTTCCAATCCGTATTCGAGACAAGAAGGGCCAGGCAGTTGCCGGTCTAACCGAACACGACCTGTTACTGAAAGATCAGGAACAGGTCACCACGGGATTGTACTTTTCTCCCGGCGCGGATCGTGTAGCTATGCTGTTTGCTCTGGACCAGTCCGGAAGCCTGCGCGAGATCATTACGCAACAGCAGGAAGCGGCGCTCGCTCTCTTCTCCCGATTCAGCGAACGGTCGAGCGTCGCCGTGCTTCGTTTCTCCGATACCGCTTACCTCGCAGCTCCATTCACTAAAGATCTATCCACGGCGCGCGCTGCCTTCAGTTTTTTTGCTACCGCAAACCAGCATACCGCTATATTCGATGCAGCCGCAC
>JBKPJS010000554.1:0-6193 GCA_046730815.1 Acidobacteriota bacterium | reverse complement strand
GCCGCCGGAGAAGAGAATGATCACCTGCCGGCGTGGTTTGAACGAAACGGCGCGATCGAGAATAGCTTTCGTGTCTTCGAAGGTCGGCTCGTGAACATAACCAACCTGATTCGCATCCATGAAGCACGGATTGCACATCATGTTGCAACGGTTAGTCAGATCGACAGTCAAAACCGCGCCGCGTCCAAACTTAATATTCGAAGTTCCGTGACGATGCACGTCTTTATCTTCGGCGGCGCGGAAGTCTCGACCAAAAAAGAGTGACTCGATCCTTTCAAGAAAAGCAGGGTCAGTCGACATCACATCTTCGAATTGTCCGTGCTTCGGGCAATCCTTTCGCATTACGACCTGACCATTGTCTTCAATGATCTGTGCTTTGATTTCACCGGGATGCTCGTGCATCAACATCTCGAGCGGCACTTCACCGGAAATCACGGCGTTGCGAACTTCTTTTACGCAGGTTGGACAAAGACTATCGGTCTCGCGCGGGAAACCAAGTGGCGGCGCAGTGCGCTCATAGGACTTGAGCAGCGGACCGGGCGCCCAGTTCGGACGTATAGATTCACCTTCGGGCAGGCGCTGGTTGACTGATTGAAATGCTTTCCAGGCGACGTCTGAAAGACCGGAGATCAGCCGGGATCCTTTGACTCCCGACAGCTTACTCTTTTCAGATTCCCCCCTGCGAAACTGGTCACTAAACAACGGCTTTTGGTCTCCTCCTCAGTCAAACGGCCAGAACAGCCAAGCATCATAAACATGATTTGCACGATCCACAAGACAGGATTATCCTGAAAATCCTGTAAACATTGTCAATCCTATCGCAAAATGCCAATCCACCCCACCGCCATAATCGAAGATAACGTGGAAATTGGCCCAGATTGCGACATTGGGGCATACGCGGTCATCAAGCAATTCACTAAAATCGGCGCACGCAACCGGATCTTCGAGCATGCCGTCATCGGCGGAGAGCCGCAGGATGTAAAGTTCAAAGGTGAGCCGAGCTATCTACAGATCGGCGACGACAATCTGATTCGAGAATTTTGCACGCTGCATCGCGCCAGCGGCGAAGGTGAAACAACCAGGGTCGGTTCGCGCAACTTCTTTATGGTGGGCGTGCACGTCGCGCACAACTGCCGTATAGGCGACGATAATATCTTCGCGAACGAAGTCGCGCTCGCAGGACATATCACTATTGAGGATCACGTTTTTCTTTCCAACAATGTCGGCGCGCATCAGTTTGTGCGAATGGGCCGGTACGCGATCGTTGGCGGAAAGTCGAAGATAGTGCAGGATGTGTTGCCGTTTTTTATTACTGACGGTAATCCGGCGCGCGTTCGCGGAGTGAATAGCGTCGGATTGAGACGCGCGGGTTTTTCAGACGACGCAAGACGCGCGTTGAAAGATGCTTACCGGATGCTTTTCAGGTCCGCGACGCCAGTTGAAGATGTTCTGGCCCAACTCGAACAGGTTGACGATGAAAACATTGCGCATTTGGTGAGTTTCATTCGCGGATCGAAGCGAGGATTCACGAGAGCAGCCACTGATGACACAGATCAGAATTGACGAGCTTGCCGAGTTGGTGAAGGGTCGAGTCGTTGGCGATGGCGCGACTGTTGTCGAACGAATAGCCGACCTTGAACATGCCGGCGAGTCTGAGATTGCTTACGTTGAGAACGAAAGCTTCCTCGACATTGCAACCGCGAGCAAAGCTGCATGTTTGATTGTTAACAATCGTCTCGGCGAGCAGTTATCGGATCGGACACTTATCGAAGTTGAAAACCCGAAGCTCGCGTTCTCGTTCATTGGCGCCGCGCTCCACCCTCCGGTTCGTCGCGAACCTTCAATCCACTCTACGGCTGTTATTGCCGAAAGCGCCGACATTGCACTTACGGCCTACGTTGGTCCGCATGTGAGTGTTGGTGAGCACACGCACGTCGGTGCTTACACGAGACTCGAAGCCGGTGTGGTGTTGGGCGAGCATGTCATTGTTGGCGACGACTGTGTGCTGCATCCGAACGTGGTCTTATACGACGGAGTTTCAATTGGAAGCCGCGTGATCTTGCATGCTGGTGTGTGCATCGGCGCCGATGGGTTTGGTTACGTGCGTCATGACCTGGGCTACCAAAAGTTTCCGCAAGTTGGAACGGTTGTTATTGAAGACGACGTCGAAATCGGGGCGCACACATGTATTGACCGTGCCGCACTGGGTCGTACACGTATCGGTCGTGGCACGAAGCTCGACAACATGGTGCACGTGGGCCATAACTGTGACATCGGCGAGCGTGTGGTGATTGCCGCACAGACAGGGATCAGCGGCAGTGTCGTGATCGAAGACGACGCAGTGATAGGTGGACAAGTCGGCTTTGGCGACCACACTCGTGTGCAAAAGGGTGCGATTATTGGATCGAAAGCAGGGATTTTGCCGGGTAAGATCGTGCGTCCCGGCGTGTGGTGGGGCATACCTGTACAGCCACTGGACCAGTACAAGCGCATGAACGCTCATCTCAATCGTTTGCCGCAAATGTACGAACGCCTAAAGAAGCTCGAAGAGAAGTTATCCACAGATTACACGGATACCACAGATTAATCTGCGAAATCTGTGGATTGCATGATCAATTCGGCGGCGCGTTCGGAGGCGCCCGGGTGGCCTAACTTGCGTGCGACATCTCGCAGACCGTCGCGTGCCGCGCGGTTTGTTTCTGGTTCGAGTAGCTTCAAAAGTTCGTGAGCGAGATTTTCACCGGTGAGTTCGTCCTGCATCAATTCTTTCGCGATCTCTCGGCCTGCGACCAAATTCACTAATCCAAAATGAGGCACCGTGATCAATCGACCTAACGTGTGCCAGTTGATCGGCGACTCTTTGTAAACAACAACCATGGGCGTTTCGAGCAGTGCTGCCTCGAGTGTCGCAGTGCCGCTGGCGATCGCGGCAGCGTCTGAAGCTGCCAAGGCTTCGCGAGTTTGTCGCTCGATTAGCTTGACGACCTCAGAATCATGTCGCGATATGAGCTCTCGGGTCTCTGCTGCCGTGCGGCTGGGCGCGACTACCACAACAGACTGCACGTCGGGACGCGCAATCCGAAGCGTCCCAATTGCCTGGAGCATCGCTGGAAGTATTCGTTCCAACTCTTTTCGCCGGCTTCCGGGTAAGAAAGAAACGATGGGCCGCGCCGGATCGAGATCGTTTCGCCGGCAGAACTCTTCGCGCCCAAAACTCGCTTTCACTTCACCAGCCAGCGGGTGCCCGACAAACTCAACATGTTCCACACCATGATCTCGATACCACTCCGCTTCGAACGGAAGGATCGACAACAACAGATCGACGTCGCGTTTTATTTTACTGACACGACGCGGCCGCCAAGCCCAGAGTTGTGGACTGATGTAGTAGATCACTTTCAAACCGCGCCGGTGCAGGGCCGACGCGAGTCGCAGATTGAACTCAGGCCAGTCGACGAGCACCACCGCGTCGGGCGATCGTTCGATTGCTGCTGTTCTTAGTTTGCGGAATGCGCTGATGAATTTTGGAAGCACGCGGCCCACTTCAACGATTCCCATGATGGCGAGGTCGTCTGAGTTGATAATCGTTTCGACTGCGGCGGCGCGCATCAGTGGTCCAGTGGCGCCGAAGAAATCAAAATCGCCGCGTTCGGCCAGTGCTTTAACGAGCGCGGCCGCATGGGCGTCACCGGATGGTTCTCCGGCGACAATCATCAACTTGTGGCGCTTTGGCACGACCGGATCATATCAAACAGGTTTTCAGGATTTTCAGGATTAACAAGATTCCTGCAAATTCTGTAAATCATGTCCATTCGTGCTAGCATCCACGCGCCCTATGATGCGCCTCGTGCTGGCAACCCTAACTCTTGTCCTTGCCTGCCAGTTTGTATTTGCGCAGCAAACGAACCCAGTCGATCGGAAAGTAGCGAATCCGATGACTGACACTCCCAACGTCAACCCACTCAATACCGATCAGCCCGTGCAACAGCGTCGTCCATCGCCGCAAGGCGCCCAGGGCACCAGCACAGATGAGATCACTGTCGTAGCGTCCAAACAGAGTGGCTCCGGTCCTGAGAATGCCCGCATTGTCCATTACGAAGGAAACGTCGACGTACGCATCGGCACGTACCGGCTGCAGGCAGACAAAGTTACGGTTTACGAAGCACAGAACAGAGTTGTCGCGGACGGCAACGTCGTTTTCGATCAGGCCGATCAGCAACGCATCACCGGCTCTCATAGCGAGTGGAACTATCGCACCAAGACTGGTTACTTCGTCAATTCAACCGGTTTCACAAACCAAACGCAGGACGGCACCCGAATCTATTTCACTGCCGATCGCGTCGAGAAGATCAGTCTCGACACGATTGTCGCCACCAACGTGCAAGTCACGGCTTGTGACGAAGACGTTCCGAAGTGGAGTTTTCACGCGAGCAGGGCAAGGATCAAGACAGGCGATCGCGTGTACGTCTATTCGCCTAAACTGAGACTGAAGAACATTCCGGTTTTTTATCTGCCGTATGCCTCGGTTTCGATTAAGCAACGCGATCGCGCTTCTGGTTTTTTAACTCCGACTTTTGGCGGCTCAGGAGCGAAGGGCATGCGTTTGTCGACTGCCTACTATCAAACGCTTGGCCGCTCAGCCGACTTCACCTTTCGCAACGACATCTACACGCAGCGAGGATTGGGATTCGGTGGCGACCTGCGTACGCGCGCGAACTCGCGGTCGTATCTCAACGTGGGATTCTACACAGTCAAAGATCGAATCTTTGGTCCAGAGGCTGATGAGGCCCATCCCGATCAAGGTGGTTCGAGTCTTTACGTTGAAGGAGTGCACTACTTCAAAAACGGCTTCATCGCGGCCTCTGATGTCAACATCACTTCCAACCTCGCCTTCCGGCAGGTGTTCTCCGACAACATTCAACAAGCTATCTCGCCGGAAGAGACGTCACAGGTTTTTATAAACAAAGATCACGACGAGTACAGCTTCAACTTCCTTGCGCGGACGCAGGTAACGTCTTTAACGAATGCGCGTATTCGTATTCGCCAGTTACCGAGCATCAGCATCGATAAGCGGCCAGCGATTGTAAATTTCCTTAAGAGTCTTCCTCTCTACTTTTCTTTTAGTGGAGCTGCCGATGGGGTGAGCCGGAAAGAGACTGTCGAAGACGCAGTGCAGTTTGTCAGTGACGTCGGCGGCAACCCGATCATCTCGCCGTCGATCGTGCAGCGACTCGACTTACATCCGAGGTTTGAGCTGCCGCTGAATTTTGCCGGATGGAGTATGACGGCGTCGGGCGCCGGACGTGTAACTTTCTATTCCAACTCACTCGATCCAAACACGCGCGATGTGCTGAGCCGGAACGTAACCAGATCGTATGGGGAGTTTGAGTTTGACGTGCGCCCGCCGGCTTTTGCGAAAGACTTTCATCGTGGGGGCGGCTTCTTCTTTCGTCACGTGATCGAACCTTACCTCGTCTATCGCAAAATCTCGGGCATTAACAATTTCGATCGCATCATTCGGTTCGACTATACCGATGCCGTTGCCGACACAAACGAGATCGAGTTCGGTATCGCCAATCGTTTCTTCACGCGACGCTCAACGGAAAATGTCAGCGATGTATCCGTGAAAGAAACTGACCGGCAAGACAAGCCTTTGCTCTCGAGCCAGCCTTACGAAGCATTGACCATCACGCTGCGCGGTAAATACTTTTTCGATCCGTTCTTTGGGGGCGCTCTCCTCACCGGTCGTCGCAACCAGTTCTATCCTATCAACACGCTTTCAGGATTTGTTTACGGCGGCGTTCCGCGCCGCTTCTCGCCGGTGAATGTCGATGCACGCTACCGGCCGCGCCGGAATCTCTTCGCCGATTTCCGGACCGATCTCGACACACAGGGCGGCGGAATGCGCTCGTTGTCCACGACCTTTGGACTATCTAAATCGACCGTCCAGATATTTCAAAGTTTCTATTACACACGTGCCATCGAGTTGTCGCCGAGCCTCGCGCAGTTTGCTGACCCGCGCGGTTTTGAGGCCGGCACGGTGCGTGGATCGCAGTGGAGTCCCGCGGCGTTTTTGGGTAACCGCGACCGTGGTTTGTTTGGCGGCGCATCGTTCTTCTTCGACTTCCAGAAGCGACCGGGAAGGGGCGACAGTTCGCTTATCAGTTCAACGGTTACACTCGGACACACCTGGGAC
>JBKPJS010000553.1:0-6454 GCA_046730815.1 Acidobacteriota bacterium | reverse complement strand
TCGCGAGTGCCTTCCTGTAATCGCAGCACACGCCCGATCACGATGCCGTCTGAAACACCGAGTCCCTTGCAGCGCAACTCCTGCGTCGCCGGAGAAAACTGTTCGCCGTTAGACTTTTCGGGTTCATCAAAGTCGCGCGAGAATAGACCGACAACGGCATCCAGTGCTTCCTGCTCGTCGACACCGCTGGCAACAATTCGCAATGCGGTGCCACGACTCGCAGCAAGCGTCAAGATACTCAGGATTGACTTGGCGTCCGCTTCGGCATTTCCGTCGAGACGTTGAATAGTGAGGCTGCTCTGGAATTTGCTCGCCACGCGAACGAGGTTGGCGGCAGCGCGAGCGTGAAGACCGAGAGGGCTGGTGACCTGTAGCCTGCGTTCAGCCACTTTCAATCAGCTCCGGTTTTCGAGGGTGGCGCCAGCAGCGCGCCTGCGAGGTAGATTCCCTGTCGTCCCTGGTCGCAGATCTTGCGCGCAATCTCGGCGAGTGAGTCTTCGGCGGTTCCGGTGGCGAGCTTGATTACCATCGGCAGATTCACTCCCGTGACTACTTCCACCGAGCCTTCTTCCAGGAACATCGAAGCGATGTTGGTTGGCGTACCACCAAACATGTCTGTAAGCAACAGCACGCCACCGCCTTGAGAGACGCTGGATATTGCTCGCTGGACCTCGTTTCGCGCGGCTTCGACGTCGTCGTGCCAACCAATCGAGACGGCGGCGATGTGGGAGATTGGACCAACAATCATCTCCGCGGCCGCGAGCAGTTCGCCCGCCAGGTGACCGTGGGTCACGATCACGCCCGCTACTCTGTTCACTTCTGTAGTCATGCTTTTACCTTGGCCACGGATTCACCTATCCATGCGCACGTTTTACTTTTCGCACGTCGCGATGCGAGGCATGAGCGTCAAAGCCCGCGCGCCGCAGCCCACGCGCCAGTGCATTTGCAATCATCACCGAACGATGCCGGCCGCCGGTGCAGCCAATACCGACCGTGACGTACGATTTGCCCTCACGTTTGTAGAGCGGCAACAGGTAAGAAAGCAAATCGGTAAAGCGTTTCAGCGTCTCCTGCACTTCGTCATGCGACCGGAGGTACTTCACTACCCGACTGTCGTGTCCCGACAATCGCTTCAACTCGGGAACGAAGTGCGGGTTTGGCAGATGCCGGACGTCAAACAATAACTCCAAGTCGCCAGGGTTGCCATACTTGTGACCGAAGCTCATCACCTGCACGCGCATTGGCGCGCCTTCTCGATCGGGACTAAAGCGCTCGAGCAGGAAAGTCCGCAGCGTGTGAACCGTATGTTCCGAAGTATCGATGATCTGATCGGCAAGCGAGCGAATCTTCGACATCGCCTGGCGTTCGTCGCGGATCGCCGCGAGTAGTCCCTGCCCGCTCTCAGCGGGATGAGGCCGCCGTGTTTCGCTAAAGCGATACTGCAAAACGTCGTCAGAGGCTTCGAAGAATAGAACGGTGACGGTGAGGCCTGAAGCACGCAATGCCTTGAGTTGTTTTGCGAAGTCAGCGAGAAAGCCGCCCTCGCGAATATCGATGACGAGGGCCGCGCGCCTGATTCCCTTATCGTCGTCGTCGGTAACGAGGCGGCCAAACGTCGGCAGCATCGTGATTGGAAGGTTGTCGACGCAGAAGTATCCGAGATCCTGAAAGGCGTTGGTGGCGGAAGACATCCCGGAGCCGCTCAATCCGGTGATGATTACGATGTCAGGGATGGTTTGGCCGGGCATAAAAAATTAGCCGCGGATAAACGCGGACCGACGCAGATAGACCCGCGTTCATTTACGTTTATCCGCGGCTTCATTAAGGTTCTATGAGGCCGTAGTTTCCGTCCTTTCGTTTGTAGACAACTCCCAACCGCTGCGTATCCGCATCGCGAAACACTAAAAACTGATCTGTCTCACCCGACAAGCGCAGTGCGGCTTCTTCCGCTGTCATTGGTTTCACTGCATAGCGGCGCGCGGGAATGATTCGCGGCGGGCGCGGCGTTGCTTCCAGATTTCCATCCGGCTGCGGCGCAACTCGCGAGGCGGATGTGGCGCTCTGGCTTCTGTCAATGATCTTCTTTTTGAGTTTGACTGCTTGCTTTTCGATCTTCGCCATGGCCCGCGTGAGTGCCATGTACATGTCGGCGTTCGTGTCTTTGGCAGTCAACGTGTGGTCACGCCAGGAAACAATGATTTCTCCGATTTGACGATTCTTCTCGACGTCGATGATTACATGAGTGTTTAAGGTGGAGTCGTCGTTGAAAATATGGTCGAGTTTCTTGAAGTGATCTTCGACGTGACGCCGGATTGCCGGCGACACTTCGACGTGTCTGCCCGTGTATTCAAATCTCATCAGTCGTCTCCCTCCTGGAACGGTGAAAAAGATACTAATGCACTGGGAGCGCAGGCGTCTCGACTGCCGTTTCGCGCTTGCGCCGCGACCTGCAGAGACGACTGCGCTCCCAGTTATAACGAAACTTGAATTCGCGTCGCGCTCAGAGGGGCATTAAACAACCGCGCGACGCTCGCGCGAACCGGGGATCTGCATTTGATCGCGGTACTTCGCGACCGTCCTACGCGATAATTTTATCCCGTCCTTCGCCAGTATTTTAACTACCTGATCGTCCGTAATTGGATTATGCGAATCTTCTTCTTCAATTAACTTCTTGATCTTCAATTTAATAATGCGCGTCGAGATCTCCTCGCCCTCTTCGTTCAGCATGCCTTCCGTGAAGAAACGGCGTAGCTCGATCACTCCCTGCGGCGTGTGCGCGTACTTTCGATTGACCACTCGCGACACAGTCGAAAGGTGCATTCCGATATCTTCCGCGATGTCTTTCAACATCATCGGCTTGATGTGCTGCACGCCATAGTCCAGAAAGTCTTTTTGGCGCTGCACTATCGACTCGACCACTTTGTAAATCGTTTGGCGCCGGTGTTCGATGTTGCGCAGCAGGTCGACTGCCGAACGCATCTTCTCGCGAATAAAACTCTTCGTCTCGTTACTGACGCCCTGACTGAGCATCTGCTGATATTGCTGGCTCACGCGCAGGCGCGGGCTGCCATCGTCGGCGAAATAGATGATGTACTCGTCGTCGTTCTCGTCGAGTTTTTCGATGTAGATCTCGGGACTGATGAGAATCGGTTCTTCTGACGAGTAACGCCGGCCCGGATACGGATCGAGCGTGCGGATAAACTCCAACTCTTTGAGCAAAGTTTCGACGTCGACGCCGATCTGTTTCGAAAGATGAGGCAGTTTATGCTGTTGCAGGTCCGAAAGGTGTTCGCTGATCAGTTTCACTGCGAGCCTGTCGCTCTCGCCTAAAACTTCAAGTTGGACCAACAGACACTCCTTAACATCGCGCGCGCCACAGCCAACCGGATCGAGACGCATCACGGCCTGGCGAGCACGCTCGACTACATCTTCGGAAACCTTCTCCATCGCCGCCATCTCTTCGTTAGTGGCATTGAGACGGCCATCAGCATTCAGGTTTCCAATCACACAGATGGCTGGATCGATAAGCTCGTTATCGATCGAGCTCAGGTGAAGTTGCCACTCAAGATGTTCCGCCAGTGAGGGTGGGCGTGTCAGAAATTGTTCGAAGGTAGGAGCATCTTCCTTGTACTCGATTTCCTGCGTCTTATACCCGGGATCGAGATAGTCCTGGAATTCGCGTCCGAAGTCGATCTCTTCAAAAGCATCTCGCTGCGCTTCGTCGGCAGCTCCATCTTCCGCCGATCCTTCTTCATGATCAGTAGCGGCTATCGCCTCGCCTGTATCACCACCGTCGCCATCCGTGGCCGGCAAACTCGACAAAACGTCCGCGTCTCCAGAACCATTTGTCGCTGGATTGCCTGCTTCGGGAGCTCGCTCTTCAAATGGCGTCTCTGAGTTGGAGTTCGCCAAATGATCGAGGACCTTCTCGGCGATTTCCTGGACCTCTTCCTGGCTCGGCACCTCTTCCAACACAGGATTTTCCAACAACTGTTGCTGAATGAGATCGCTTAACTCGAGCGAAGTCATTTGCAACATCTCGATGCGCTGCCGCAACTGCGGCGTCAGGACGAGCCGTTGGGAGAGGCTGGTAGTTAGTTTAAGAGACATTCCTCAGATCAGGGTTGCCAAAACTTACTTCTTCTTTTCGGATTGTCGCGGTTTTGGCCGCACGGGAGGATTATAACCGAAAGGCCCGCTTTTTGCGTCCAAGACTTAAAAGAATAATTCACCACAAAGACTCGCAGACACAAAAACAGAAGAAATGGATTGACTGTATTTGTGCCTGTATGGTTAAGGGCATTTACATGCGGAATTTCTCGCCGAGATAGAGCCTTCTTACTTCGGCGTCTTCGGTCAGATCTCGCGGTTGGCCCGACCGGAAGATTTTTCCTTCCGCCATTATATAAGCACGATCGGTGACGCCGAGCGTCTCGCGTACGTTGTGATCGGTAACCAGAATACCAATACCACGATTTCGCAAATAGAGGATTACATTTTGGATGTCATCTACAGCTTTCGGATCGATCCCGGCGAAAGGCTCGTCAAGCAAGATATATTGCGGCTCGGTGGCGAGCGCGCGCGCTATCTCGGTGCGGCGTCGCTCGCCACCTGATAGCGCATCGCCGCGAGTGTTTCGCACATGGCCAATCCCAAATTCCTCGAGCAGCTCTTCGAGCCGTTTGAGCTGTTCGCGACGGCGCAGGCCGGTGGTTTCCAGCACCGCGAGAATATTCTGCGCAGTCGTCATCTTGCGGAAAACTGAAGGCTCCTGCGGGAGGTACCCAATCCCAAGCCGAGCGCGCAGGTACATCGGCAGCTTCGTGAGGTCCTGGTCTCCGAGCAGGACATTGCCGGAATCGGGACGTTCGAGACCGACAATCATGTAAAAGGTCGTGGTCTTGCCGGCGCCGTTGGCGCCCAGCAGGCCAACCACCTCACCTTTTTCGACTTGCAAACTAACGTCGTCGACCACTCGACGGCGCCCATAACTTTTCACGAGGTGTGCGCTGCGAAGCGCGGTGTCGGGATTCATTCTTTGCAGCCACAAAAAGCCACAAAAGGTCTGATTAAATTTCTTGTGCTTTTTGTGCTTCTTTGTGGCTTCAAGGTTTTCGAATCTTGTGGGTTGAGCGGACGCGGCCCGGCGATAATGGTCCACGAGCATCGTCGGCGGTGACTTTCCCGTCCCGCACCGAGAGCGTCAAACGATTCCCTTCAGTGTTGCCTTGCTCCACGTCGTCAACACGAGCCGGAGTTCCTTTCAACACCGCAACCTCGTTCGCGGTAGTGTACTCCACCCAATCTCCCGTACCTTTTCGGTTAGGTTGAGTGAGCACGACGTTCCGCTGCGCAATCGTCTTCTCCATCTCGTTCCCCTCTTTCGCGAGATAGACGTCGGTGACGCCGCTCGTGATCCGATCCGTCCCCTGCTTTATATCGACATTGCCTTCGTAGTGAATCGTGCGATCCGGAGCTGAGTAGAACATCGAATCGGCGGCGGCAAACACCGGCACGTTATTGTCGCCGCGTTGTTTCGCGTTGTAGATCGTCGTCTGTACGTGACCGCTGGCTTCCATGCGTTTGTCGTTGACGTAGATCACGAGCTTGTCACCACGAACGTAATTGTCGTCCTGCCACGCACGCGCGTTGCCCGAGTAAGTTGCCTGCCCGCTTTCGTGCCGAAACTCTCCGCGCTCGCTGGCAATGTAAACAGGGCTCTTGGTCTTGGAAAAAGGCGTTGCGCCGTTGGTCTGTTCCTGGCTGTAGTAGGTCGTGGTGGTCCTGCCTCGCGCGTATGAGACGTCGTTTGCGAGATCGGCGTCGAGCTCGACTGCTTTCGTGCGACCGCGCGAGTCCCAGACAGTTGGATCACCGCCGCGAAGCCTGACAGTTTGGTCGGCCGCAACGTACGAAACGTTCGCAGCCATGCCGTTGCGATCGTTCTCGTTGAACTTACCGTCGCCTTGCGCATCCACGCGTTCGACGTCCTGCGTATCTTTCAGAAAGACCGCCGTCATGTTTTGCGAAGTCAGCGTGCGCGTACCGCGGTTCTGCGCGGGCTGCACCGGATCGAGAACGGCTTTTGAACCTCCAGTCGCTTTGCAAGTGCGAGCTAGATTGCCGGCCTCGAAGAAGTCGCAGTCGAACTGTGGTGCATTAAGCTTTTTGCGTTCGGCGCGAGCGCTGTTGACCACCGGTTCGATAAACAACTCCGCGTTACCAGCCGCTTCGGCTTTTTCGAGATCGCGTCCGGAACTGCGCCACGTGAGTTTTACGGAATCGGCAGTCAAACGCTTATTGGCAGCCCGCGGATCGCTGGCCTTCGACTTGGGCGCGCTCATGGTGATTACTGATCGACCGCCGGCGTTTATCTGTTTCAGCAGACTCGTATCGCCCTGTGCTTCGAAGGTGACTTCGAGCGAATTGCCGCCGGTGACCTGCACGTCAGCAT
>JBKPJS010000552.1:0-9403 GCA_046730815.1 Acidobacteriota bacterium | reverse complement strand
GAGATCGAGTTGCGGATTGAGTGCACTCATTTCTCGCCCGCCCCATTCGGTGACGAGCAGGAGTCCTTCCTTGATCCAGAGTGCGAAGAGAATTCCGAGCGCGCCACCGACAGTTGCGAGCAAAATGCTTTCAGTCAGCAACTGGCGAACCAGGCGCCATCGACTTGCACCCAAAGCGAGTCGCACCGCGATCTCCTTCTTTCGCGATGACGCGCGCACGAGCAGCAGGTTTGCAACGTTTGCGCAGGCAATCAGCAGCACCACGCCCACAACCCAAACCAGCAAACGCAGGGGCTTCGCGAAACTTCTGCGCGCGTTCATCTCACCCTGGCTGCCGGAATCTACGCCGAGTCGCGGCAGATCTTTCGGATCGAGCGTGCGCAGAGGAGTTTGCAAACGCGCTTGCCGCATCGCGCGATGCTCGAGCACGGATTGTTGGAACGGCCCGGCGAGAGCGGCTTCTGCCTGCGCCACCGTGGCGCCCGGCCGCAATCGTCCCATCAGCCGCAACCACCAAATGCCGGCGCCTCGCACGCTGCTGCGCTCGCCCGCGATCTGCGGTTCCCACGCCAGAGGGATTGAAACATCCTTGGACGAGCCAACCTGCGAGGTTCCGGAGAAGCCTGGAGAACTAACGCCGGCGATCGTGAAAGCGACGTTGTTAATATTGACTTGCCTGCCGACGATCGACGGATCGCTGCCAAAACGGCTGGTCCAAAACCGATAGCTGAGTACGGCGACGGGAGTCGCGCCCGCATTGTCATCCGCATCGGTGATCGTGCGGCCAACTATTGCGGGCACGCCGAGCGCGGTGTAGTAGTTTCCTGAAACTACCTGGCCGTTGACGACCTCTGCTTGTCCGCCGGCGTTGAGGTTGAGCTCAACTGGTGCAAAGGCGAAGACATCGGAAACAACGCTCTGCTCCTGTCGCAGGCGCGTCAACGTCTGCACCGGAAAGGATGTGCCCACAGTTAATCCCGTCGCCGGATCGCGCTGGTTGACGCCGTCAAAACCGCCGGTGCCAAACTTCTCGCGATCCCAACTCGCTTTGAACAGCACCAGTCTATCGGGATCCTTAACCGTCAACTTCTTCAGCAACACTGCATCGACAACGCTGAACAATGCGGTGTTTGCGCCGACGCCGAGCGCAAGAGTCAAAACGGCCACGGCCGTGAACGCCGGATGCTTCACCAGCATCTGCACCCCATAACGCAAGTCCTGCCAGAAAGAAGTCATGGTTCTGATCTCCTGAACAATCCATCCACAGATTTCACAGATTCTTCTGTGTAATCTGTGGATGGTTTATTCGTACCTAAGCGCCTCTAACGGATCCACTTTCGTCGCTCGTCGTGCAGGAACAAAGCACGCGAGCAGTGCGACGCCGACGAGCAACACGGCTATCGCTGCAAACGTCCACGGGTCGCTCGCACTGATCCCAAACAACAAACCCTGCAACAATCGCGTCAAACCGATTGCCGCCAACAGGCCTAACGCGACGCCGGCAACTGCCAGGCGGAATCCCTGGCCCAGAATCATTCGCAGCACGTTTGATCTTTGCGCTCCCAAAGCCAATCGAATTCCAAACTCATTCCTGCGGCTGGCGACATTGAGCGACATCACGCCGTAAATGCCAGTCAGAGCCAACAGCAACGCCGTCGCAGCAAAGCCCGCGAGTAATGAATTCGTTAACCTCGTGGTCACGAGCGACCGATCCATCGCCTGTTGAATCGTGCTCACTTTGGAGAGAGGCAGTTCGGGATCGAGCTTCGCGACTTCCTGTCGCACATTGCCCGCGAGCGCGGTGGGCTCAACTGACGTTCGCACGACCAGCATCGTTTCGCGTCGCACCCACTGGCTGTAAGGTCGATAGACGTAAGGCCAGGCCTCTTCATCGAGTTTGCGGTTCTTGACGTTCGGCACAACTCCAACAATGGTCAACCATGGACCACCGCCGAGGCGAAGCCGTCTCCCCACAAGATCGCCTTGCGCCGAATACATGTGGGCCAACGTCTCATCCACGATCGCAACGGGCAAAGACGTCGCCGTATCGGAAGATTCAAATGCGCGCCCTTTGAGGATCGGCATTCCCATCGCGGCGAAGTAACCGGGTGTAGAGCTTCGCAACCACGCGACCTTCTCCTGCTCCTGCGCAACGCCTTCAATCGTGAATGGTCCACCCTGGCCATCCCCACTGAACGGCACGACCTGGCACAACTCCACCGCCTGCACGCCGGGAACACCGCTGATACCCTGGCGCAGTTGCTGATAAAAGTTTTCCGCTTGCGCTTTATCTTTGTACTTTTGTTCGGGCAACGAGAGTCGCGCCATCAACACGTTCTCAGCGCGAAAACCCGGATTAACTGACAGCAGGTTTCTGAAACTCTGGAGGAACAACGCAGCGCCGATTAACAGCACCAGTGACAAGGCTAGCTGTGAAACTACAAAGACGTTGTTCAGTCGTCGATTTGACCCTGACGATCCGCGCGCGCCTTCTTTGATTGCGTCCTGCAAATTGAGGCGTGCGGCGCGCACTGCCGGCGCGAGACCACACAACACACCAGTGACGAGCATGATCGCCGTCGTGAACAGCAAAACAGTTGAATCGATCCGCGCAGACTCGACGTGCGGTATCTGCGATGACACCAGGCTCTTTAATCCAGTGACGATCCAAACCGCGATCAGTATTCCGACAACCGTTCCAAAAAACGAAAGCAACAGACTTTCGGTGAGCGTTTGTCTCGCGATGCGCCACGCGCTCGCGCCGAGACACTGGCGCACTGCGAGTTCTCGAGTTCGCGATGACGCGCGTGAAAGCAGAAGATTCGTGAGGTTCGCGCAGGCAATTAACAGGACTAAGGCAATTGCTCCGAGGAGTACGAGCAAGGGACGGCGCACTTCGCCGATAATGTGATCTCGTAGCGGCAGAAGTATCGTCGTCTCACTCGAGCCCAGATCGCCTGCTCCTGGCCGCACCCCATACTCGCCGGTAAACGCATGGTACAAAGTAGTGATCTCTTTTTGGGCATCGTCAGGTGTCCCGCCTGGTTGTAGCCGGCCAACCGGTAAAAGGTTCCACGAGTTCGCGTTTTGCGGATCGAGGCCTTTCGGCACCCAGAGTTGCACGTGACCTGAGTTGCCGGGTCGTTCGGCGGGATCGGGAAAATCAAAATCGGGCGGCATGATGCCGACGACGGTCGTCGCATTGCTGTCGAGATTGATTGATTGTCCGATGATGTCTGTGTTGCCGCCGAAGCGTCGTTGCCACAACGCGTAACTGAGAACGGCGACGTTGTTGTTGCCGGGCGTGTCTTCCTGGGCGGTGAAACTGCGTCCGTGCAGGGGTTCGCGACCGAGCACGTTGAAGTAGTTGAAAGTGATGGCGGCGGCAGGCACAACTTCGGGATCGCCGTTGCCGGTCAGCGCGACCTCACCGGTTTCGTAAGCAGCGAGGCTTTCAAACGTGTGCGTCCGCTCCCGGTAGTAAGCAAACAGCGCATCGTTGAGATCAAGGTGGCGCAGACCTTTCGCGGGCGCTGAATGCCAGAACGTCATCAACCGATCAGGTTCCTTGACCGGCAACGGCCGCAACAACACTGCATTCACCACGCTAAAGATCGCGGTGTTCGCGCCAATACCCAGCGCGAGCGTGAGCACTGCAATCACCGCGAACGCCGGCCGCTTCAACAACCCTCTTAGTGCAAAACGAATTTCCATAACCAACCTAATCCATCCACAGATTTCACCGATTCTTTTCTGTGTAATCTGTGGATGGCTTTTACTCGTACCTCAATGCGACGAGTGGATCGACTTTCGTCGCCCTTCTCGCCGGCAGATAACACGCCGACAGCGCCACCACAAACAACGCGCCCGTCACAAACGCGAACGTTGCCACATCGTTAGTGCTCACCTGATAAAGCAGCGTGCTCAACAAACGCATCAGTCCGAGCGCTGCCAACACGCCAATCCCCACACCCAATAGGGCCAGCACCAACCCTTGCTTCAAAATCATCTTGAGAATGTCAGACGGTTTTGCGCCGAGCGCCATGCGCACGCCGATGTAGTGCGTCTGCTGGCTGACGGAATAAGAGACGACGCCGTAAATACCAATCGACGCCAACAACAATGCGACTCCCGCAAAAATGCTGATCAGCAATGCCGGAAAACGTCGCATGAACGACGCGGGTGTTTGTGAGATCATCTCGTCCATCGTGCGGACGTTGAGAATTGCCGACTCGGGTTCGAGGTTGCGGACCTCGTTGCGAATGGATCCCGCAAGCGCATTCGGATCGGTGTTAGTGCGAGCGACGAGGATTGCAAATGTCGAAGGGAAACGCCGGAACGGATAGTAGAGCACCGGTTTGACTGCCTCATCGAGACCAGTGATCTTTACGTCTCCAACGACGCCCACGATCGTGTCCGGGTCAACCTGGGCCGACGAATAGCGCAAACGCATACCCACCGGATTGCGACCGGCAAACATCCGGTCAGCGATCGTCTTACCGATGATGACCACGCCAGGCGCGGTTGCCGTATCGCGTGCGTCAAACATGCGCCCCGCAAGCAGGGGCACTCCCAGAGCTTTGAAATAATTGTCGCTAACTGTACGGACGTTGGATTCTATTTCCTTGCCGGGTTGCGGAACCGGATCGCCGTCGATGTAGAACCGTGTGGTATTGCCACCATTCAACGGCAGAATATTGACAGTGCCCACGCCTGCAACACCCGGCAACGATTGCACTCGTTCGTGTAGTTGATCGTTGAAACTGACCTGCTGGTTAGGGTCATTGTATTTCGCAGGTGGCAACACAACGGTCATCGTCAACACATTTTCCGTATTGAAACCGACGTTGGTCTGCAATAACCGGAAAAGACTCTTCATCATCAACCCCGCGCCAACCAGCAACACGACCGCGAGCGCGATCTCCGTCACAACCATCGCGCTGCGCAGTCGATGACTGGCGTTGGCGGACGCATGACGGCCACCTTCCTTGAGCACTTCGTTGAGATCGAGTCGAGAAGATTGCAGCGCCGGCGCGAGGCCAAACACGAGACCGGTAAGCAATGAAAGACCGAAAGAAAATGCGAGAATGCCCGAATCGAGATGCAGCGATTTGAGGAACGGCATCGCAATTAATTGTTGCTGCGGTATTGCGGAGACCAGTGCGGGCACACCCCAATACGCAATCAACAATCCTGCGGCGCCGCCAACTAGTGAGAGCAGAATCGATTCCGTGAGCAGTTGCCGCACAACTCGCCAACGACTGGCGCCAAGCGCGGAACGGATTGCCACTTCTTTCTGACGTGAAAGCGATCGCGTTAACAAAAGACTCGCGACGTTCGCACAAGCAATCAGTAGCACAAATCCGACGGCGGCAAGCAGGACCAACAGTATCGGCCTGACGTTTCCGACGATCTCCTCCTGAAGAGGAACTACTTGAGCGCTGGTACCTGCATGCGACTGGTTATGCTCCCGCTCGATGCGACTCGCAATCACATTCAAATCCGACTGCGCATCGGACGCACTCAAACCAGATTTAAGTCGCCCGATGAGATTTGTGCCGTGCATGAAGCGGCGGGTTAATTGGTTCTGAGTCGGTTGATAAGGCAACCAAAGATCGTTGTTTCTGAGTGCAAACTGAAAGCTCGCGGGCAACACTCCGATTACTGTGTAGCTTTCGCCGTTGATCGTGACCGCGCGACCAACGATCCCCGGATCTCCTCCAAATCTCCGCTGCCACAACCCGTAAGTCAGAACAGTAACTTTCGGTCCTCCGGGTTGGTCTTCGCCGGCTTGAAATGTTCTGCCGAGAATCGGATCGACCCCCAGGACGGAAAAGAAATTCGCGTTCACTCTTGGCGCGGCGAGATTTTCCGGCTCGCCCTCACCACTGAGGATCGCGCCGCCACCCGTGTAAACGGCGAGTCCGTCAAAGACATTGTTCTGCTGATAGTCCTGGTAGTCGGGATAAGAGAACTCACGTTTGGAAAACTTTTCCTGCGGAGTTTTCTCCCAGAGGTGGTAGAGGCGCTCTGAGTTTTTGTATGGCAGCCCGCGCAGCAGTGCCGCATTAACGACGGTGAAGATCGAAGTGCTGCCACCAATGCCCAGCGCGAGTGTGACTACCGCGATGGCTGTAAACGCGGGATGCTTCAACAACCCCCGAAGTGCGAAGCGAATGTCTTTGATTATTGAATTCATATTTGAACCAATCCATCCACAGATTTCACAGATTCTTTTTCTGTGTAATCTGTCGATGGCCTTTCATTCATATCTGAGTGCAATCAATGGATCGACTCTCGTCGCTCGCAACGCAGGAATCAGTGACGCCAAGATCGCGATCACAAAGAAGACCGCCGATACCACGATGAACGTCACGCTGTCGGTCGGCGTCACCCCAAAAAGCAAACTCGCCAGAAAACGCGTTAATGCAATTGCGCCGGCGATTCCGATCGCAATGCCGGTGAGCACCAGCGCCAGTCCGTTCTTCATGATCAAACTCAGCACGTTGGCTGCACGCGCGCCGAGCGCCATGCGAATTCCAATCTCGTGTGTTCGTTGCGTCACCGAGTAGGAAACGATCCCGTAAATGCCAACCGCGCCGAGGATGAGTGCCAGCAACGCAAACGCAGAAAACAGCAGCATCAACGACCGCGAAACAGCGAGCACCTCATCGACACGTTGAGCAAGTGTTTTTACGTCGTAGACCGGCTGGTTTTTGTCGATTGCCAACACTTCATTGCGCAAGGATCGAGCGAGACTAAGAGGATCCGACGTGGTCCGAACCAGCACTGTCATGCCGTTCATACGCATCTGCGCAAAGGGCACGTAGATCTCCGGCGTTACCTCGTCGGTAATACTTTCCTGACGAATATTCCCGACGACTCCAACAATCGTGCGGCAGAATCCTTCCGATTCTTCACAACCGAAACCGATTCGCTTACCAAGCGAATCGCCATTCGCGAAGAAATGGTTCGCAAAGGCCTGATTGACGATTGCTACTTTCTGCGCGTCTGCACCATCACGCGCGTCGTAATAACGACCGCTCAACAACGGTATCTGCAGTGTTTGAAAATACTCAGCCGACACCGCCCCGATACCGATTGCTGGATCTTTCTTGCGATCCAATGGCGGATAGCCTTCGATAGCGGTGAAAGCAATGAGCCCAAAGCCGTCCAGCGGCGCGTGGTTGATCATTCCGGCTGATTGCACTCCCGGCAATGAGTGCAAACGTTGTAACAAATTGTCGTAGAACGCCTGCGTCTGCGCGGGCTCCCTATAGACCGAGCGCGGCAAACTAATCCGCGCAGTGAGTACGTTTTCACGATCGAACCCAAGATCGATCGCAAGCAGCTTGTTGAAGCTCCGCACCAGCAAACCCGCGGCCAGCAGTAACACAACTGCGAGCGCGAGTTCGCCAACCACGAGCCAGCCACGAAAGCTGCGCAGTCCAAAACTCATCAGTCCCCGCGAACGGCCGCTGCGTAGCGCCTGGATCAGATCGGGCTTTGAAGCAGTCAGCGCAGGCGCTAACCCAAACACGATTCCAGTTAGAATCGAGAGACCAAAAGTGAAGGCAAACACTCGCCAGTCGAGACGAATGTTATTCAGGTCGTAGAGTGAAGTTGTGAAGCCTGCCGGCACGAGGCTGGTGATGGCGCGCGTGCCCCACACCGCAATAAGTAATCCGAAGGTCCCTCCGGCAAGACCAATGATGACACTCTCGGTGAGTAGTTGCCGGATCAATTGCCAACGACGCGCACCCACGGCTGCGCGCACTGCTATCTCTCGTTGCCGTGCGAAAGTGCGTGAGACCATCAAGCTCGCGACATTCAAACAAGCGAGCAACATCACGAGTCCAACTGCACCCCATAAGACAAGCACTGTTGAGCGAACGCCTGCGAGGAGTTGTTTGTGCAGCGGTACCACTTCAACGGGCGCCAGTGGTAAAGGTTCTTTGCCCTGCTCTGATGCTTGCTCTGATGCTTGTCGCGCAATCAGACCCAATTCAGTTTGTGCGCGGTCAAGAGTTGTATTCGGCTTAAGGCGGCCTACAACTTCAACCAGACGAAAGAAGCCCCCGTGCGTCTCCTTAAACGGATCGAGTGCCAATGGCAGCCAAAGATCAAACTCGCCCGGAAAGCGAAAGCTGTTTGGCATCACTCCTACGATTGAGTAGGGCTTGTTGTCGAGTGTCAGCGCCTGCTGGAGAATTTTTTCATCGCGGCCATAACGACGTTGCCAGAAGCCCTCGCTGACAACGACAACGTTATTCGCGCCGGGTCTATCTTCTGCAGGAAGAAAAAAGCGGCCGCGCACAGGTTGAACGCCAAGGGTGCTGAAGAGACTCGCCGTGACTTGCGCATAGCGCATGCGCTCCGGTTCACCGTTGCCTGTGAGATTGATGGTATCGTCAGTGACGGCAGCGAGATCTTCGAAGCTCGTGCTCTTCTCTTTCCAGGCGAGATACTGGTAGGCCGCAATGCCCGGCAAATCACCTTGGACCGAAGATTTGTTAACCGAGACGAGTTGCTGCGGATCTGGGAACGGCAACGCCTTCAGCAGCACTGCATTCACAACGCTGAAGATCGTGGTGTTCACACCGATGGCGAGCGTCAGCGTGATGACGGCAACCGCTGTGAAGCCAGGATGCCGCAGCAAACTTCTAATACTGTGACGCAAATCTTTCAGCATAGTTTTAGCCACAGATTACGCAGATGACACACATCAATCTGTGTAATCTGTGGATGGGTTTCACTCGTATCTGAGCGCTACCAGTGGATCGACCTTCGTCGCTCTGCGCGCTGGGATAAAGCACGCTAACAAGGCAATGCCGATCAAAACCGCTGACACCACGGCGATCGTCAGTCCATCTGTCGGTGTTACGCCAAACAACAAAGTCGTCATTAAACGCGTCAACGCGAAAGCTCCTGCCAGGCCCAGTGCCACACCGATGATCACCAACATCATTCCATTGCGAATAATTAGTTTGAGAACATCAAACGTGCGCGCACCCAGCGCGAGGCGAATGCCAATCTCCTGAGTTCGTTGCGTTACCGCATTGGACATGACGCCGTAAATTCCGATCGCCGCCAGTACTAAAGCCAGACCCGCAAATAGAGACAACAGCGACATGTTGAACCGGCGTGCAGCAAATGAGCTCGCGGTAACTTCGCTCATTGTCTCGACTCTCGTTACAGGAAGCTGCGAATCAACTTTCCAGATCTCCTGCTTGAGTGCTTGCGCAGTCGCGGCTGCGTCGCCTTGTGTTCGAGCGGCAAACGACATCCATCTTTTCCAGGGATTGATTTGGGTGTACGGAGTGTAGAGTGCGGGCTGCTCCGGTAAGTCCAAACCGAAGTGCTTTACGTCGCCGACAACTCCGACGATCGTGATCCATTGAAC
>JBKPJS010000551.1:0-3320 GCA_046730815.1 Acidobacteriota bacterium | reverse complement strand
CTTGCGACTGTGGAATTCGATGTGTACCTCGCCGAGGGTTCTGTCTTCGCGGCCTGGGATGTTCCTTCGCAGAAGTTGCAAGCCATTAGGTCAGGTTATGAAGCATTCCTGGTAGATCCGAGCACGCTTTATCCCGAACTGAGTCAGCCCACAATGCTGACAAGAGCCGAGAAAGGTGTGCGTGTAAAAATGCGCGACGGTGTGGAACTCGTCGCCGACATTGTCCGCCCTGCTGGCGATGCTAAACATCCCGCCATACTTGAACGGACGCCTTATGGTAGAGAAATCTTGTCGCAACTCGAGGGCGAATGGTGGGCCAAGCGCGGTTACGTGCACATAGTTCAGGACGTGCGCGGCCGCAATGATAGCGCCGGCGATTGGAGTCCCTTTCTCAACGAGCGCAAAGATGGTTACGACACTATAGATTGGATTGCCAGCCAAGGTTGGTCTGATGGTAAAGTCGGAATGATCGGTGGCAGCTACCTTGGTTGGGTTCAGTGGGCTGCTGCGGTCGAGGCGCATCCTGCGCTCAAGTGCATCGTGCCCCAGGTCTCACCTCCGGATCTCTTTTTTAACTTTCCCATCGATCATGGTGTGCCAATGCTCTTTGGTGCGCTCTGGTGGTCCAACTTCGTCAAAGAAAAGAAAGTGCCGGCTATACCCGAGACGCCAAAAGATTTGGAGAAACTAAAGACGTTGCCATTGTCAAAGGTCGACGATGAGGCGCTGGGCCGGAACATCCCTTTCTACGATGCGTGGCTGGAAAAGGACACACCTGCAGCATTTGACAGCGCGACCTTCATGCCTGACATGAATAAGGTCAAGATTCCCGTGTTACACATCAGTGGATGGTGGGACGGCGACGGCATCGGTACGAAATTGAACTGGGCAAAGTTGCGAGCCCTCGGACATAAAAACCAGTGGTTGATTTATGGACCATGGACGCATCTATTCAATAGCAGCACGCGATTAGGAGACGTTGATTTCGGTCCCGATGCGATCATCGATCTCGATTCGGTCTACTTGCGCTGGTTCGACACCTGGTTGAAGGACAAGCAAGTGAATTGGGAGAAGCAACCCAAGGTCCGCGCGTTCGTAACAGGGGTCAACGAATGGCGTGACCTTGGCGATTGGCCTGATTCACGCTCACGAGAAATGACGCTTTACCTGAGTTCTCGAGGACGTGCAAACGGTATTGCCAGCGTGGGTGAACTGGTCGCGATCGCTCCTAAAAACCAGGCACCCGACCGTTACACTTATGATCCGGCAACGACCCAAATTCCGCCGGAGTTCAAGAAGGTAAAGAATTTTGCAGATCTACTTTCGGCCGCCTCAACGGTTGTGAAGCTCGATTCGAGCGACACCACTGTGCTCTTGTACAGGACGTCGCCAATGAGCGAACCGCTGGAGATCGGCGGCCCAATCGATCTCGACCTCTACTTCTCTACCAATGCAAAAGACACTGATTTCTTTGCCGGTGTGGTAGACATTGATGAACAAGGTACGATGCGAGCAATTGGACTTCCCGGCAAGATTCGGGCTCGGTATCTGAGCGGTTGGGAAAAACCGTCGCTGCTTCAGCCAGGCAAGTTGTATAAAACCACCATCGAACTTTGGGATTCCGCGCACCAGGTAAAGAAAGGGCATCGATTAGGTGTTCTAATCTCGAGCGAGATGTTTCCGAGCTATGCTCGCAACTTAAACACTGGAGAACCGATTAGCAACGCCACCCGGATGGTCGCGGCGCAGCAGACGATCTACCATGATGGAAAGCGGCCGAGTGCGTTGCGCTTCAGAGTGCTGCCGCACTGAAGATTCAGCCGGGGATTCATCCGTGTAATCCGCGGCTAACCCGACCCGAGTGGCATCAATACCATCGACATAGCCGGGTTTGTCGGAGACCCCCACAAGGTGCGGCTCGAATTGGTGAACGCTAACCAGTCTGTAAGGAACTCTACCCAACGGAAGGAGATGACAATGTCCAGCATTCAGGTGAAAACAAGTAATAAGGTGGTGGCAGGAGCCAAACCGGTAGACATGAAACTCGAAGTCGTATTGATCGGCGTTTCCGACATCGACCGCGCGAAGGCGTTCTACGAGAATCTCGGGTGGCGGGTCGACATCGACATTGCGACTGGCGACTTTCGCGGCGTGCAGGTGACGCCGCACAACTCAGAAGCCTCGATCATCTTCGGCAAGGGAACCAATTTAGCTAAGCCCGGCTCGGCGAACCTGGTCCTCGCCGTGGATGACATTGACGCCGCTCGCGAGGATCTGATCGCTCGTGGCGTCGAGGTGAGCGAGGTCTTCCACTATGCCGCTGGTCCATTCAACGATACCGTGAAGAACGCGCGCGTGGCGGGGCGCGATCCGGAAGGTCGTTCTTACTTCTCGTTTGCCTCGTTCGAGGATCCGGACGGGAACAGTTGGTGCTTCAGGAGATAACGACGCGGCTTCCTGGACGCGAGTGGAAATCCACGGGGGCACAGGCCACGGACGTCGCGACTCTCGCAGAACTCCTCCACGAAACAGCGGAGCACCACGACGGCTACGAGAAGACGCACGCCAAGCACAACTGGTGGGATTGGTACGCGCCATACCTAAGCGCGCGTCAGAACGGCAGCAGTCCGGAGGAGGCATCAGCGGCCGCCGATCGGTACATGCTGAACAAACAAGAGTGAGGTGAACGAGAGAGTCAGTCATGGGTAAGAGCCGAATGGAGGCATTCTTTGATGGTGTGGTCGCCATCATCATCACCATCATGGTCCTGGAAATGAAGGTGCCGCATGGTGAGAACATCGAAACGCTGTCCCCCTTGATTCCGGTGCTGTTGAGTTACATTCTCAGCTTCGTGTACCTCGGCATCTATTGGAACAATCATCATCACATGATGCACGCCTGCCGCAGAGTCACTGGCTCGATGCTATGGGCCAACTTGCACCTTCTCTTCTGGCTGTCGCTCATTCCGTTCACAACAGGTTGGATGGGTGAGAACCATTTTGCGAAGTTACCCGCGGCGGCCTACGGCGTGGTGCTGCTGATGTCAGGGGTCGCCTACCTGATATTGCAGCAACGAATTATCGCGTCTCAGGGAGAAGACTCACTTCTGAAAAAGGCCGTCGGCCACGACTGGAAAGGCAAGCTCTCTCCGGTACTCTATGTCGTTGCAATCCTGTTGGCGTTTCTATCGTCGTGGTTGTCGATGGCAGTTTACGTCTTTGTGGCGCTGATGTGGGTGATTCCGGACAGACGCATTGAGCGCATCCTTACCGGAACGGAAAACATAACGAGTTAAGAGCGTGTGGCACGGAGAGTAGAGT